>JAUIIF010000214.1 GCA_030431945.1 Bacteroidia bacterium
ATGGTAGCTATGATTGGGAGGAAAAAAGAAATCTTCAGATTGCAGCTAGTTACTTTGATAATGAATTTACAAACCTTGATGAAAAATTTAAAGACAGTGTGTTAATTACTGCGACTGCTTTTTTGTCTTGAATACCTACCAGCAAACCACATCCTACACCGCAAAAGCGGCACGGGGTTTTCTTCCATTCGACAAGCCCGTCCGAATCCTCGAGGCTGGTCCATCCGGCAAACATGACACCGGGAACCATGGAAGCGGCGGCAGCAGCGTACGACGAAGTTATTCACCTGTAGGTCGCGCTGGCTCAAGACCAGACGTAAATGCGTGATTCGGAAAATTCCGGGTCACGCATTTTTTATGGCGCGGCCGCAGGATGCAAGGATGGGTAACAGGGCCGGCCCGCCAGTTGCCGGGTACTACTGGAAGGCCCCCTTAGCAGGCTGCCACCGCCACGGATACCCGCAGGGCCAGGCCGCCTTCCGCCGTTTCCTTATAGTCCGTGTGCATGGCCCGGGCAGTGTCCAACATGGTTTGGATGACGACGTCGAGTTCGACCACGGCATCATCGGGGTCACTTTGCAGGGCCAGGTTAGCCGCCGTAATTGCCTTCATGGCCCCCATCGCGTTGCGCTCGATGCAGGGGATTTGGACGAGCCCCCCGATGGGGTCACAGGTCATGCCCAGGTGATGTTCCATGGCGATCTCTGCAGCCATGAGGGCTTGTTCCACCGTTCCGCCAAGCACTTCCGTCAGGGCGGCGGCGGCCATAGCGGAACTAACCCCGATCTCAGCCTGGCAACCGCCTTCAGCAGCAGAAATCGTAGCGTTCTTTTTGAAAATGGAACCGATTTCACCGGCGACCAGTAAAAAATCCCGTTCCTGCCGGCGGGAAGCGCCGGGACAGAAATAACGGTAGTAAAACAACACCGCCGGAATCACCCCGGCCGCCCCGTTGGTAGGACTGGTAATGACGCGGCCCAGGGCCGCATTTTCTTCGTTTACGGCCAGGGCAAAGCAGCTAACCCAGCTGGTAACACTGGCAAAGTCCTGGGGTAACCCGGACAGCTGCCGGTTGAAGGCAGCGAGATCCGCAGCAGCGGGTTCCCCGAGCAATTTAGTGGCCATTTTCCGGGCACGGCGGCGGACGTTGAGTCCGCCCGGCAGGTTCGTTTCCGGAGCCGTGCACCCTTTGTGCACCACGGAAGAAAATACCCCCAGGTAACGATCAATTTTAGCGTTCAACGCTTCTTCGCTGTAAAAACGCAATTCATTTGCCCGGACAATATCCGCGATGGAGCGCCCGGCGGAGCGGGCGCAGCGCAACAGATCATCGGCACAATCGATCGGATAGGGAAAGGAAGGACCCTCCGTCAGTTGGCTGACCGACCCTTCTCTTACGATAAAACCGCCACCGATGGAGTAGTACGTCCGGCGGATTTTGCGGCCGGACTGCAAGCGGGCAATAAACGTCAGGCCATTGGGGTGAAACGACCTGGCCCGCGCCTCAAAAACAATGGCGGCCGCGGGATCAAAACCGATCTTTGCACCTGCGGCCGCGCCTCCTAATTCCAGCTGCTTTTCCGCACGGATCCGGCCGATGTAGAAGGGAATATCAGCCGTATCAATCGTTTCAGGATCAAAACCTTCCAGGCCCAGCATCACGGCGATGTCCGTCCCGTGCCCCACCCCCGTCTTGCTCAGCGAACCGTACAGATGGACTTTTACGGAAGCCACTTCGCCCAGCTCAGGCAGCAGTTTCAGAAAAGCAAGGGCCGCCTTCCAGGGTCCGAGGGTGTGGGAACTGGAGGGGCCAACGCCAATTTTAAAAATGTCAAAGATGGAAATGCGATGCATGGCGGGTTGCGGGTTGCGGGTTGCGGGTTGCGGGTTGCGGGTTGCGGAAACAGGCGAAAGGTAAGTGGTTGTCAGGACAATAATGAAGATAAATTAACTTTGCGATCATGAAATTTATCCTTCCTTTCCTCCTCTGGTGTTGCAGTACGCTTCTCGTTGCCCAAACCAGGGAACAGATTGTACACGATGCGCAGGCGGCCCTCGCTGCATTTGATACACCCGGTTTTGCCGTAGGGGTCATTAAAGATGGCAAAGTGCTCGTTTCCCAGGGTTTCGGTACCCGAACCGT
The DNA here is from genome assembly GCA_030431945.1 of Bacteroidia bacterium. GTDB lineage: Bacteria > Bacteroidota > Bacteroidia > Chitinophagales > Saprospiraceae > Neolewinella. Next base: position 2,144 of record JAUIIF010000214.1, read on the forward strand.
TGGGCAGCAACAACCCGTGGATGGCGCTACCCTTTTTGCTATTGCCTCGAACACCAAAGCCTTCATCGGCACGGCGATAACCAAGTTGCACCTGGAAGGGAAACTGGACCTGGATGCCCCCGTGCAAACCTACCTGCCTTACTTCCGCTTGTACGATCCTTACGTCAGCAGCCACACTACGGTTCGTGACCTGTTGTGCCACCGGGTGGGTCTGGGAACCTTTAGTGGTGATGCCATTTGGTATAAAAGTGACAAGCGTGCGGAAGACATCATCCGGCAAATTCAGTATTTGCCACAGGCTTACGATTGGCGGGCCGGCTACGGGTATACGAACCTGATGTTCATCACGGCCGGAGAGGTCATCCGGTCGGTGACCGGACAAAGCTGGGCGGCTTACGTCCGGGACAATTTTCTGACGCCGTTGGGCATGGCGCGGACCCAAACTTCGGTTGCACCACTGGCAACGATAGGCAATGTAGCCACCCCTCACGTTACGCACCGCAACAACCTGCCCCTCCAGATGGCCCCCTGGGAGGCTTCCGGGGCTGCCGGCGGCATCATTTCCAGCAGCGACGACATGCTGAAGTGGCTGCAGGCCCAGCTGCAGCAAGGGCAAGTAGCCGGGAAGGAGATTTTCCCGGAGGAAGTGCAACAACAGACCTGGAAAATTCATAATGCCTCCGGCGGCCGCCTTTCATTTGCTTCCATCGGGTTGGGCTGGTTCCTGTACGAGCGGGAGGGCTACGCCGTGGTTACCCACGGCGGTGGCTACGACGGCATGTAGTCGCGGGTTCTCCTCATTCCCGAACTCGACCTTGGGGTGGTGGTACTGACCAACAGCATGACGGGACTCTCTTCCGCACTGGGCAGCCGGATTCGGGACCTGGCCCTCGGCCAGGATAATCCGGATTGGCTTACCGATGCCGTTCGCCGGGAAGCGGAAAGCCGGAAAGCCTGGCAGGATAAGTTTGCCGCACCTATGGCAAGCAGGGTCGCCGGAACCAAACCGAGCCTGCGATCTGAGCAGATGACGGGCACTTACGTTGATCCGCTTTTCGGCAAGTTCGCCGTTGTTCCTACTGAAAACGAAGACCTCGAACTGCATTTCATCGGTAGTCCCAGCCTCAATGCCACCCTACGCCACTGGCACTACGACACCTGGAAACTGGAATGGCAGGAACCCCACGCCTGGTTTGATTTCGGCACGGTACAGTTTGTCACCAACAACCGCCAGGAGGTCATCAGCCTGCGCTTCGACGTGCCAAACGATGACATCTTTTTTGAAGAACTCGAAGCGGTGAAGGAGTAAACCAGCCCCGGAAGAACGTTCTGACTGACCGGAATTGGCGGCTCCTATCCTGGGTACGGTATATCTTCCATTGACTTTGCCTCGTAGAAAACCCGGGCATGCATGGCCGCCAGCACCTCGGGTGGAAAGGAAAGTTTCAGGTGGGGCAGAATGACGGTCTCCAACTGATCGAGGAAAGTAGGATAGACCAAGCGGCAACAATGTCGATTACGAAACTTTTCCTGGTGAACGCCGTGCCGGATGACCAACTCCTCGAGGAAGGCCGCTTCGGTCGTCAACTGAAAATCATCGCCTACAAAAAAACGGCGCACGTTGGCCACCGGATGGTGGAACCAGGCGACCATACCGCTGGAAGAGGAAGACAGTGAATGGACTACCTCTCCTACCTCCCGGTCAAGGTAAAACCAGGGTACCGTGGGAAACAGTTCCTGAAACAAGTCAGCCATAAAAATATTCCAGGAGGATAGTTTGAAGATCAGGTATTGTTTCCCCGGTAAAGGCTGCCGGTAGGCATCAATTACTACCCGTAATTTCGCCAGGGCAGCCTCACGGGGCAGATTACCCAACGCGTAAGAGAGCAATAATCCGTTCAGGGCTTCTGGTTCTGAGACCACCCGTACTTCCGGGGCGGCCCCCAGCATCCTGCCCAGCAGGGTTGAGCCGCAGTGGGAAGTGTGGTAAATAAAACCCGTAACCGGTAAGCCAACAGATGCTTCCGTCGTGTCTATTTGTTCCAGCAACAGCAGCCGGGTATCCGGAGACTGCTGCAGGGTGGGAATAACGCCCTCATTGAAAAATGGAAATTGAAAAACCTCTTCCCCCAGCCATCGGCAATGAGTAACCGGATCGTTACCGGGGAAGGTAGAAACCGGAAACCAACGGTGGGTGGCAGGCGTACTTACTGACATGGTTGACATTTCTCCGCACCAAGGGGTGCCCTGAGACAATTTAAAAAAGAGCGACAAGATACATTTTACTGCGGCAGAGAGGAATACCGGTGGGGAGGAGGGAGCAAAACACTCCGTCAGTTGTCCGGTGCACTCTCCCACAGCTTCTCCCAGATGGCCAGTAATACCTCTTCTTCCTTTTCCCACACCAGTTCGGTGGCTGCGCGTACGCAGCCGTACACCAGTTGGTCATATGCTGCCGGAGAAGCGGCAAGTTTCCGGACCTGATCGGCGAGGTCGCCAGCTGCCAGTTTGTCCAGTAGCAGGTAACAGCCGTATTGCTGCTGGATGGCGTGGTATTCGGGGAAATTCATCTGCACGGACGGGAGCCGGGCCTGGACGTAATCCAGCGCCTTATTCGCCAGGCTGTAGTAGTAACTGGGGCTGACGGCATCCAGCAGATTCAGCCCCAGCCAGGCCTGGCGGGTGATGGCCGGCAACTCTTCCGGCGGGCGGAAGCCCGCGAACCAGACACGATCCTGGCACCCCAACGCCTCACTGCACCTGCGCGCCGCGCCCAGTTCCGGACCGGCCCCAACCAGCCACAGCTCGCAATCAGGTAATTGTGCCAAGGCACGAATCATCGTTTCCAGGCCCCGGCCAGGATTTAGCATCCCCTGGTACAGCAGTACTCTGCGCCCCGTAGGTGGCGGAGATTCAGCAGGAGAAAAAGTCGTGGTGGCCAGTGGCAGGTTTCGAACCGTCGCAAAGGGCACCCCGTAGTCTTCCGCCAGCTGCCCGGCCAGCATGGGGGCTACGGTATAACGGGCATCGGTTTTTGGGACCAGGGCCCTGGCCAGTCCACGCCATACACCACGGATCAGCGGACGCCCCACTACTTCCGGCGTTTCGCTGAACCACTCATGGGCATCAAAAACCAATTTTTGCTTACCGCTCCGGGTAAGCCAGACACCGGCAAGCAAGGTATCGAGATCGACGGAACAAACGGCGTCGTATTTCCAGCGGCGAATCGTGCGCCAGAGCCGGTAATTGTACTCGGCGTAAAAGCGTTTTCCCGCCAGGTATTTACAAACAAGGCGCTGTTGCCGGTAAGGCTTCTCCGGTAAGGGTTTACTCGTAGGCAACGCCCGCCCGACCAGCACCACCTCGTGCCCGGCCCGGACCAGAGAAGTGCAGATACGATCCATCCGCTGGTCCTGGGCAAGGTCGTTCGTAACGGTACAGATGATGGTCATGTGGAGGTGGAGTGAGCGGGCTAAAGGTAGAGATCAATGGGCGGGTTTCACCTTACCCTGCTCCAGCACAATCAACCCTTCATTCGCAAGCTGCTGGAGGATGGCGGTGGTGGCCTGTGCCTGGGGATGTCCATACATTTTTGCGACTTCGGCCAAGGAAGGCTCCGGGTCTTTTTCCCAGTGGAGGAGCAGATCGTCGTAGACCTGCTTCGGAGACAACACCAGTTGGCCCGCCGCCAGGCGGGCGCGGCAACCATCGCAGATACCACAATCCGCCACGGCCGGCTCCCCGAAATACTTCAGGAGGGTGCGGGAACGACAGCTCGTCCCCTGTCCTTCTGCGTAACTGATCATGGTTTCGATGCGGTGCAAGGCCCGTTCCTGCAGGAACCGGTACTGCTTGGCATCGATCCGCAGGGCGTCAGGATCGATTCGTTCTTCTACGAAAACGATTTGGGGCAGGTCTTTTTCCGGGTAATATTCAATGATCCCCTCGGCGTGCATTTTCCGGAAGGTTCGTTGTAACTCCTCCAGGGTAAGATTCAGGAAGTTTGCCAGGGCCCCCTCCTTGATTTGTACGGGATTCATGAAGGCGCCGTGGCTGGTCCGGAGAATAGATTTGATCAGCTTATCCTGCGCCTTGTGCTTGAGCTGATAATCGTAAAGTTGCTCTTTGGTAGCGATAAACTGCAGGCGGGCGGGCTGGTGGACCGCGTCGGTCAGCAGGATGTACCCGGCACGCTCCAGCGCCTTGAGGGCGCTGTAGGCCTGACGGACATCAAAGCCAAAATTCTGGGAGTAGGCTACGATGTCGAAATCAAAAGCTTCTCCCTGTCCGCCGCCGATGGCCAGTTGCAAGTAGCTGCCGAGCGCGCGGTAGGCGCGCTTTACTTCCTTGATGTCCGGGTAGGCAAGAGCCCAGTGCTGCCGCAGGCGTTCCCCGTCAGCAGGGTGATAGCACATGATGGCGAAGCTCATTTCGCCGTCCCGGCCTCCCCGGCCGGCCTCCTGAAAATAGGCTTCGGGGCTGTCTGGCGGACCAAAGTGAATCACGCTCCTCACGTCCGGTTTATCGATCCCCATACCGAAGGCATTGGTGGCGACGATCACGCGCAGATCGCCCTTGATCCAGGCGTCCTGCCGCCGGTCTTTTTCTTCGGGTTCCAGACCGGCGTGGTAACTGGCCGCGGCGATGCCGCGGCGTTGCAGCATCAGGGCCAGCTGCTTGGTCAGCCCGCGGCTGCGTACGTAAATGATGCTCGTACCGGGTACTCCCTTGAGAATTTCCAGAATCTGCTGGTCCTTACTTTCAGGGCGGCGCACGACGTAGGCCAGGTTGTCCCGGCCAAAACTCTGCCTGAAGACAAAACGGTCTTTGCCGAAGGCCAGGTTTTCCTGAATGTCTTCCACCACCTCCGGGGTGGCCGTGGCCGTTACGGCGATTACCGGAACCCGGGGATGCAACTCCCTGATTTCGGCAATGCGCAGGTAGGGTGGCCGGAAATCGTAGCCCCACTGGCTGATACAGTGGGCCTCGTCAACCGCAATCAACGCCAGGTTCATCTTGGCGATCCGCACGCGGGCCAGGTCGGTCAGCAGACGTTCCGGGCTCAGGTAAAGCAACTTGGTGTTGCCGTAGACCGCATTGTCCAGAATCCGGTCGATGTCTGCCTTACGCAACCCACTGTAAATCGCATCAGCGACGACTCCCCGGTCCTTCAGCTGGCGAACCTGGTCTTTCATCAGGGCAATCAGGGGGGACACGACAATCGTTACGCCCTCCAGGGCCAGGGCCGGCACCTGAAAGCAAATGGATTTTCCGCCACCGGTGGGCAGTAAAGCCAGG
>JAUIIF010000215.1 GCA_030431945.1 Bacteroidia bacterium
ACTGGCGTACGGCTGGTCGTTTTCCAGCACCGGATTCAGCCATAAAGCCGTGACACCGAGTTCCTCGAGGTAGTCCAGTTGGTCGATAATTCCCTGTAAGTCACCGCCGTGGCGGAAGAAGAACTTCTTCCGGTTAAGGAGACGGTCTCTGGTTGCGGGAACCACGTCATTGGCGGGGTCACCGTTGGCAAACCGGTCTGGCATGATCAGGTAGATCAGGTCCTGGGGGCCCAGTTGCTCCCGGCCGGTCCAACCTTTGCGGGGGTGGGGGAGAAGGTCGTAGCTGATCGTTTTGGGGGCGCGATCGCCGGATGCAAGCCGTAGTTGGAAGGAGCCGGGCGAGGTGCCGGGGGCCAGGTCTAGCCCGACGAAGAGGTAATTGGGGTTTTCTGCCGGTTTGACGTAGTCAATGGTAATGCCTGGGTAGCTGATGCTTGCCTCCGTAAGGTTGGCCACGTCCTTTGCGTAAATCATGAGCTCCAGCTTACGGTCTGCCATGTCCACCCACCAGTTGGGGGGCTCCACGCGCTCTTCCACCTGGTCTGCGCCGGTGGGCTGGCGCAGGTAATATTCTGATACCGGAACGTTTAACGCCCGCTCCTGCATCGGGTCGTCGTTAAAGATCGTGGGGTCTTGCTCCTGCGCATGACCAAAGTATCCCGCCACTGCCAGGCAGCAGCAGAGAATGGTTTTTACACTACTATTCATAAACGGCAAGATAAGGGTAGTCGGGTGAATGTCCTCCACTTCTTCCGGTTGTGGTGGAAACGAAAATGTACCGCCAGTTCTGGAGTCTGGGCCATGGCTGAGGGCCGGAAGACCATCTGTTGGGCCAAGCGGGGCCTGTCTTCCTCTTTTTAGGTGTGTAATTCGTTCTGTCTACTTCCCGGTACCCGGGCGTCTCCGGCAACAACCGACGTTTCTCAGGGGCACACCCATGGTCCAGCGGCCCGCACGCGCCTGCTTACGATCAACTTACTTTGCACCAGCGTCCGCGCCCGCATCCTCCCACACGCAAGGGCACCACAGTAAGCTCTTGATCCGATGCCCCTGCGCTGTTCGCGCTCCCCTGGGCCTTTCCCTAAAATAATTGGCCCGTGGCCACGGAAAACGGAAGGACATTTTCCGCTGCTTTGCTACTATTCTTTACCTTCGCGGTATGGCTTTGAAAGCTGGTTCCCTCCTGTTGTTAGTTGCTCTGGTGATCGCTGCTTTGCTCCGGGTACCCGGCTGGTACACCCAGGAGGAAATGGCCCGCTGGCGCCTTTTTGAGGTAGATGAAGAGCAACACGTGGCCATTACCATGCGCCGCTACAATGAGTTGGTCGGCCCGGAGAGAAGCATTCGTCATAAATTTCACGAACCCCCTTACAACGTAAGGGGGTATGGCTACCTGAATGCCCTGGTGGCTTACGTAGCGTTCAGGGGCAAAGAAAAACCGGCGGATTTTAGGGACATCGTATTATTGGGGCGGAAGCTCTCCACCCTGTATGCCCTTTTTCTGGTGGTCATCGTCTTTTTTCTGGGGCGTGCTGCGGGCTTGTCTCCGCCATTTGCCGGGGTGGCCAGCCTCTTGCTGGCCTGTTGCGACGTTAATGCCACTTACAGCCACTACATGCTGCCGGCCTCTGGTTACGTCATGTTTGCGTGGCTGGCCCTGCTGGGAGGTGTTCGGTTATTGAGACAGCCTTCCGGCCTGGCTTTAATCCTGCTGGCCCTGGGAGCTGCGGGAGCTGCGGCCTTCAAATTTGACATTTTTCCACTGGTCTGGGGAGGGCTCTTGTTGCTGGCCCTGAGCTGGCGCGGGACTACGGCGGGTAACCTTCCCGGGGTTCCGCGTTCCTACCTGCCGCTAGGCATTCTGGTATTGCTGGCCTTTCTCTGGTTGCTGACGATCGGTTGGTCATGGCAGGAAATCGTCGATTCCTTTACCACCCTGCGTAAAGTCAATCGGGATGTGATTGCCGTAGACGATCACTTTCGTGACAACCTGCTGGCCTATCCCCTGGGGATGCTGGCGGGCATTGGTCTGCCGGCTTTTGGCCTGGCTGCCTGGGCTGCCGCCGGTGTGGTGCGCCGGCGCTTTTCCGGGAAGGAGCCGGGCTGGACTTTCCCCCGGTTGGCGGCGCTTTACCTGGGTTTATACCTGCTGACGGAATTCTTCGTTCGCTGGTATATGGACACCACCTTTATTCGTCGGGTGAACGTTTTCATGCCGGCCATTGCTTTGTTGGCGGCTTATGCCCTGCAACGGCTGCGGGCTACCCCGTGGTGGTCAGCCCTGGTGGTGGCCTGGTCGCTGGGGCTGGCAGTGGTGGGGCAGAGCCACCACTGGTTTGATACCCGGATCGCGATGCGGGAGTGGGCGAATGAAACACTTCCCCGGCCGGTTAAAGTAGGCATTTCGGCTTCGATCAACATCGACGGCTTACAAAACTGGAAATATTATCTGGATTACGATTGGGAGTATTTTATCCTGCACGAAGGCTTTTACCGCCGGTACACCAAAAGCCTGACCACCCCTTTTGGCGTACCAAAATGTTGTGAGGAAATCTATCATTGTGGCCCGGTAGATCAGTGTCTGGATTTTCAAACCATGCTGCTGGGCCAGCGGGAAGATGTGGTGCTGGTTAAAGCTTTCCGTACCTGGGATGTGTTCCCGGAACGGTTGCTGTATCACGAGCTGTTCGGCTACTACGAAACTTTCCTCGGCGACGTAGAAGTCTACCGAAGACTGGCACCCAAAAAAGCCGCCCGCTCCACCTCCTGAGGCTGATGGATGGCCCGGAAGGTGGGGTACTTGCGCAGAAAAATTAGCGAAACTCTTTCCCCTAGCGGGCAAAGTAGTTGCCGGACATGAATAGCGGGAAGGTAGGTGCAAAGGGTTCTGAGACTTCCACCGTGCCTTCCAAAAACCAATTGTTGCTGGCAATGTCCCGCGTACCGAGCAAACTGCCACCGGTAATGGTGCCCACCGGTTGTTCTACAAACTGTCCGCTCGTAAAGGCAAAGGTCTTGAGCGCCGCCCAGTCCGTTTCCGTAAATTCAAAAGAGGACAGGCTGTTGTCGAGGACAATGAAAATGGACTCCCTGCTTTCGTCGCCAGCGACTGACAAATCAGGGTCTACCGTTCTGGTGATTTGTAAAATGAGGGTGGAATCTGATGGAGTAAAAACCGTTACCAGGCCACCGCCGGTAAGGGTGTCGAGGTTCAGATCGAAATTATTTATCGCCAGACGGGTGGTATCAGTACTGAAGCCACCACCGGCATCGTCATCCAGGCAGCTGCTAAAAACAGCAAAAGAAAACAGCAGGAACAAAGGGTATTTCATGGGGAGGTTTTATCGGGGTTACCGGCTACTTAAAACTGAAAAAATCCAACCGGTCAGCATACTGTTTCGGTCAACCGGTTCTCTTTAGGCTTAGGCCAAGCCAAAAAAATGGCGGGCTGGTTGCTCAAGCAACCAGCCCGCCGAAGCAAATCTTACTTGCCGTAAGGGCTTACATTCCCTTAGACTTGAAGTAGGAAGTAGCGTTACTTTCACCTGCCTGTACCTTTTCGATCCGGGCTTTGAACTCATTGGAAATTTCGTACTCGTCGGTCCGGGCGTACATCTCCTTGAGGGCGATCAGCGTATTGAGGTCGTTCGGGTTGGTCATTTCCGCTTTCTGGAAGTAGGGAAGTGCTTTTTCAAACTCTGCGTCCACTTCAGCTTTCAGGGCTTCGTATTTCTTCTGGCCTTCTTTGCTGAAGTCGTTGCCGAGCTCAACCAGTTGCTGCGACATGGCAGCACCACGGTTGTAGATCATAGCACCGAGGCTGTAGATCAGGCGGCTGGCATTGGCATCTTTGGTCAGGCCCTCCTCGTACTTGGCCTTCGCCAGTTCGAAGTATTCTGAAGCCTTTTCCTCGTTACCTTCTTCCTTAGCGCTGTTGTAAAGTTGCTCGTACACCTGACCCAGGGTAGCGTAGAGGCTGGTGTTGTCCGGCTCTTTGGTGATGGCTTCCTGCAGTTTGCCGGTCAGCTCGTCAAGGCGACCTTCTGCCAGGTAGTAGTTGATTTCGGTAAAGAGCAACTGGGTTTCTTCCGGGAAAGCTGCCCGACCTTCAGACAGGTATTTACCCGCCGTCTTCATGTCGCCTTTTGCTTCGAAGATTTTGTACAGGCCATCGTACAGGCTGGCGTCCTTGTATCCGTTTTCGTAGAGCTGGAGGAAGAGTGGCTCGGCAACGTCATAATTCTTCAACAAGAGTGCGGACAGGCCGGCATAGTACTTCTCGTCGTTCAGCTTATCAGCGTCGAGCGTAGAATCTCCACCGTTCTTCGTCAGGAATTCGTGGGCCATGACGCTGGTCTGGAAAGCCACCATGCTTTGCGCAAAGTCTTTGTCCTGAATTGCGTAGATGCCTTCGTTGGAAATGTTGCCCTGGAGGCCGGCAAGATCCTTCAACACTGCTTTGCGGACAGACTTGCCTTTCTTAGGATCGGCGGTGTCGTAAGCCGTCATGAAAGCTTTGGCAGCTTTTACTGCGGGGCTTTCCACGAGCTTTTTCGTAGCGGCAGGATCTGTGGTATTCGTAGAGCGGGAGATGACGTAGTTGTTGGCGGCGGCGGCATAGATTTCTCCTGCTTCCAAAAGTGCTTTCGGGTCACTTTTAACGCCCGCATCTTCCAGAGCGGTGCCGATCATATCGACGGCTTCCTGAAGTTTGGCTGCATCGCTGGCCAGTGAGTAGCTGTCAAATGCTTTTTTGGCGGCTTTAAAGGCGTCTTCTCCCGTTTGGGCCACGAGGGCACCAGCAGTAAGGAAAAGGACGAGCATGCTAAGAATAAGTTTACGCATGATGGTAGTTTGTTGGTTTTTCGTAATTGAGTTACACCATTATAGACGCTAACCGGTCCGGGTAGGTAACAGGGAAACGTTAATAATGGCCGCAAAAGTCGTTAATACAATCCTAAAAATAAAGGATTCTTGCTTTGTACTATAAATAGCCCGCCCCGGCGAAGGTTCGCCGGGGCGGGTAAATGGAGAGGGGAGAAGACCGTTTTACTCTTCTTCGCCTTCGTCATCATCGGAGCGAACGACCGCCACGTCGGCAATTGCATCTCCTTTTTCAAGCTTGATGAGCCGGACCCCCTGAGTAGAACGGCCCATAACACGCAGAGCGTCCATTGACATCCGGATCAGAATACCTGATCGGTTCGTAATCATCAGGTCATCTTCTTCGGTAACCGCTTTAATGGCTACCAGCTCACCGGTCTTTTCCGTGATGTTCATGGTTTTGACGCCTTTACCACCACGGTTGGTTACCCGGTACTCCTGCCAGTCAGTCCGCTTACCCATGCCCTGCTCGGAAATGACCAGGATGGTTTTGTCTTCATCCAATTCGTGGTCCAGGGTAACCATGCCGACGACCTGGTCATCCGGCCCGTCCAGAGAGATGCCCCGCACACCCGCGGCAGTACGTCCCATATTACGCACCTTAGCTTCCTCGAAGTGAATGGCCTGTCCTTTTTTAGTAGCCAGAAAGACTGCGCTGCTACCGTTGGTCAGTTTTACTTCCAGCAATTGGTCTCCCTCGTTGATGGTGATGGCATTGATACCGTTGGTTCTGGGGCGGCTGTAGGCTTCCAGACTGGTCTTTTTCACCTGCCCTTTTTTGGTGGCGAAAATGATGGAGTGACTGTTCAGGAACTCCTCGTCCGTCAGGTCGGCTACGCTGATGTAGGCTTTGACGGCATCGTCCTTAGGGATGGCGATGATGTTTTGCATCACCCGCCCGGCACTGTTTTTACCGGCTTCCGGAATCTCGTAAATCCGCAGCCAGAAACAACGCCCCTGCTCGGTAAAGAGCATCAGGTAGTTGTGGTTGCTGGCGATGAACATATGCTCAACGAAGTCCTTGTCCCGGGTCTTGGAGCCGCGGCTGCCGCGGCCGCCACGGGTCTGGGCCCGGTATTCCGCCACGGCCGTCCGCTTGATGTAACCGAGTTTACTGATGGTAACCACTACGTTCTCATCCGCAATCATGTCGGTAATCGAGATGTCAGCAGTATCCAGGCTTATCTCCGAGCGGCGCTCATCACCAAATCGCGTTTTTACGTCGGTCAGCTCTTCCTTGACAATGTCACGCTGCCGGTCTTCGCTGCTCAGAATATCCTTCAGGTCATCAATGAGCGTCTTGATCTCATTGTATTCCTCCCGAATCTTATCCAATTCAAGGCCCGTCAGTTTCTGCAGGCGCATGTCGAGGATCGCCTTCGCCTGCCACTCGGAGAGCACGTCACCGGGAGCTACGATGAACTCCCCGGTTTGTACCTCTTCTACCAGGTTCTTGAACTTGGACCAGAAGGCGGCTTTGTCCTCGATGAAGTCTCCCTTCATCAGGCCTTCCTTCGCTTCTTCCGGGTTGGCACTGGCCCGGATCAGTGCGATAACCTCATCGAGGTAATCGAGCGCAATGAGCAGACCGATCAGGATGTGGGCGCGGGCGAGCGCCTTGTTTAATTCGAATTGCGTGCGCCGCTGAATCACTTCAATCCGGAAGAGAATGAACTCTTCGATCATGTCCTTCAGGTTCAGGGTCATGGGGCGGCCCTTTACCAGTGCTACATTATTAACGCCGTAGCTGGTCTGCAACGGCGTATATTTAAACAGGTAACTCAGGACGATGGAGGCCATGGCATCACGCTTCACTTCCACTTCGATGCGGAGGCCGTCGCGGTCAGAAAGATCCGCAACGTTACGGATGCCCTCCACTTTTCCTTCGTTGGCCAGTTCAGCGATCTTCTGGACGAGCACCGACTTATTTACCTGATAAGGAATTTCCGTAATGACGATGGTTTCCCGGTCATCACCGTCAACGACAATTTCCGTACGGGCGCGCACGACCACCCGGCCGCGGCCGGTGTGGAAGGCCTCGCGTACGCCATCCACGCCGTAGATGATGCCGCCGGTAGGGAAATCCGGTGCCTTGATGAACTGCATCAGCTCATCAATGGTAATTTCCGGGTTGTCAACGGTAGCGATGATGCCGTCTACCACCTCGTTGAGGTTGTGGGGCATCATGTTCGTCGCCATACCAACGGCAATGCCGGAGGCACCGTTAACCAGCAGGTTAGGAATCTTGGTGGGCAGTACCGTCGGCTCCTTCAGCGTATCGTCGAAGTTGAGCTGCAGGTCAACGGTGTCTTTATCCAGGTCGCCCAGAATGTTGTCCGTAATCCGGTGCATCCGGGCCTCGGTATAACGCATGGCGGCCGGTGAGTCTCCGTCCATGGAACCGAAGTTCCCCTGGCCGTCAACGAGCGGGTAGCGCAGCGACCAATCCTGGGCCATCCGTACCATCGTATCGTACACGGAGCTGTCTCCATGAGGGTGGTATTTACCGAGAACCTCACCAACGATACGGGCGGATTTCTTGTGCGAACTACGA
>JAUIIF010000216.1 GCA_030431945.1 Bacteroidia bacterium
CTGAAGGCCGTGAAAAAGGGGGGGAAGATCGGATTTATTTTCTACCTGCCCGTTAAGTATGGTTGTGGCTGGTCAGTAAGCAGCGGCTGGTTGTTTTCCGGGCGCGGCCGCCGGTGCCAACCAGGGGATGATGGAGCCGGGTGGGGGACCTTAGCGTAGCCCGCAGCTGGTCCCCGTCCTGGCTACCACCCCCAGGCCTGTCGTTTTCCGTAGCAGCCCTGGCCGGAGTGCCTTCCCCGACTGCACCAGTTGTTGTCCTGAGCTTCGTTGGTTGCCTGGCTTTCACCAGGGGCGCTTTTCAGGCTTCGCTCAACACAAAATCTTTCAGCAGACGGCTCAAAAGGCAACGTCGAAATACGCTTACCTCCGCCCCTGGAAAGGTACTTCCAGGCGCCAGAAATCATGGGCTGCGTGGCTGGCGGGGAAAATGGCCCGGGCCTCTGCTTCGTGGGCGAACCCGTTTGCGTAGCGGGTGCTGAAATGGCCCATGACGAGGCGGCCAACGCCGGCCTCCCGGGCCGTCAGGGCCGCCTCCCGGGCCGTACTGTGACCTTTTTTGTGGGCATCCTCCACCAGATCATGCAAAAAGGTAGCTTCGTGGTAGAGTAAGTCAACACCCCGCACATAATGCGCAAGCCCGGGGAAAAAGAGGGTGTCCGAGCAGTGAGCGTAGGACCGTGGTGGCGGAGCGGGGCTGGTTAATTCGGCGTTAGGGATCACGGAACCATCGGGTAGCTGAAAATCTGCCCCGGCTTTGATGTCCCTGATGGAGGGCCAGGGAATGGCCAGGCGTTCAATGGCCTCCTTGTTGATGTTCGCCTGCCGCGGCTTTTCGCTGAGGAGGTAGCCATTGGTCGGTAGGCGGTGCTGAAGGGGGAAAGCGAAAATGTCCAAATCCCGCAATTCCGCTACGGGCAACAGGCCGTCGCTTGCCGCCAGGGTCTTGAAATAAATGGGAAAGGGGGGCGGGTAGGTATCCATCTCCAGCATCGGACCAATCCGCGCCCGCAAGTCTTGCGGAGCAATGATGGTGAGCGGAGCAGTACGCCCCAGTAACCCTAAACTGGAAATCAGGCCGGGCAACCCGAAGTAATGATCTCCGTGAAGGTGGGTGATCAGGATATGGCTTACGCTGCCCATTCCCAGACCGGCCTGGAGCAGCTGGCGCTGTGCGCCTTCGCCACAGTCAATCAGTACATCGGTTGTTTCCGTCCGCAGCATGGCTGCGGAACAGTTGCGGGCGTTGGTCGGTAAACCACCCGAGGTACCAAGAAGGACAAGTTCAAAGCGCATGGCGTAAAAGAAAAGACAATAAAGAGGGCACTAATTCCGCCAGGGAATCATCGCGTCACGGTAATTGCTTACCCGTACCCATTGGTTCTCCGCCAGCCGGCAGGTGCTTGCTGAAGCACCCCGAAGGGAAGGGCTTACTCTTCTCCTTCGCTCTGCAAATCCCGCTGCAGTTCTTCCATCATAATAAAGTCGCTGGACTCAGAAACCGTAGGCAAAATCGTAAGTACGGAATCTACTTTTGAGATTTCTACCAGTCGCTTGACGGCAGGGTGGTCTACACCGGTAACGACGAAAGTGCCCAGGTTAGACCACAGGCGACGGGCCGTCAGGATGGCGCTCAGGCCGGAGCTGTCGACGTAGTGCACGGAGCTTAAATCAAGGATCAGGTTAGTGATTCCTTCGTTGGCAAGAATCACGAATTCCGACTTGAGCTGAGGAGCCACTGCGGAGTTCAGGTTTTCTTCTTCTGGCTTGATGAGTGTGTAACGCTCCTGCTTGTCGATGCTGAATTTCATGCAATTAGTATTTTGGCGCAAAGGTAAGTTTTTGCTTATTAACCTGAGCAAAGGTAAGTTAATCGGTTCAGGGCCTTTGGAGTGAAGTCCGCCGGCCAACCGGTAATGTTCTTTCCAACTTCCCGGCGGAGGCAACCGTTTCCCCCGCAAGGCTAAACGCAAGGAAAGGACTGGTTCGTTCGCGGCTCCACCGGAAGCTTCCCGGGAAGTTGCCGACGTTAAAGGAAGCATAAATTGTTCCAGTTTTTGCCCAATAACCTTCGGAACCAGGTAAAAAGACCTATTGTTCGTCCGTTAGGATACCAACTATCTAGCCGTCGGTTTGTTTCCTGTGGGAACTATCCTTGCGACCCGTGCGCAGTTGTCAGAAAACCGGCGATTTGTCAGGTTCTTTTGTCAGGCCCGGCTGGTGGCACGTTTATTTCTCGTCAGACCTTACTTTTAGGTCATGGGCGGAATATCCCTGCTTTTTTAGCTTTGGACAGCACCTGCGTCCGCGCCCAAAAAGCCAGTTAACGTTCCTGAATGTGTCAGGAGGAAAAAAATCCTTTACTTAGTGCAAGTTAGGGAGGAGCAGGAAGTACCATGAACCGAATGAATCGATAAATATTTACAGAATGAATCCAAGCCAAAGAGAATTCAGCCCCGAAATAAAAAAGGCCATGGCCAGGGGCAAGATGGAAGCGGAGAAGATGGGCCACCCCTACGTGGGGCCGGAACACCTTTTGCTTGGGGTACTGAGTATGCCGGACACGCTGGCGGCCCGGGTACTCCAGAACCTGGCTGTGGATATTCAGGCTTTGAAAGATACCGTCCGGGAAAACGTACACCGGAACGGCGGCCAGACGAGTGTGAATACCATTTCTCAACTTCCCCTTAACGATAAGGCTGATCGTGTCCTGAAAGTAACCTTTCTGGAGGCGAAGGCGCTGAAAACCTCAGTGGTCAGCCCCGAGCACCTAATTTTATCTATTCTGCGTAACAAGGAACTGCCGGCGACCAAAATCCTGCGTCAGTTTGAAGTGGAGTACGATATTTATAAAGCAGAACTTGATTACGTGAAAGACGAAAAAGACTTTACCGAGGAGACCAACCTGCCCCTCGGCGCTGCGCCTTCCAACGAAGATGAGCAGTATGATGACGAAAGCGAACAGCAGGGACGTGGTTTTCAGGGCGGCCAGCGCAAAGGCGGCAGCACGAAGAGCCGTACGCCCGTACTGGATAATTTTGGCCGGGACATTACTGCCCTGGCGGATGACAATAAGCTGGACCCCATCATCGGTCGGGAGACCGAGATTGAGCGGGTAAGTCAGATCCTGAGCCGGCGTAAGAAAAACAATCCGATTCTGATCGGTGAGCCTGGTGTCGGTAAAACGGCCATTGTGGAGGGCCTGGCCCTGCGCATTAAGGAAAAGAAAGTGAGCCGTACGCTTTTTGACAAGCGCATTGTGATGCTCGATCTGGCGGCTTTGGTGGCGGGTACCAAGTACCGTGGCCAGTTTGAAGAGCGGATGAAAGCCATCATGACGGAGTTGGAAAAAAGTCGTGACGTGATTCTTTTCATTGACGAGATCCACACGATTGTCGGCGCCGGAGGCGCCACGGGCTCCCTGGATGCCAGCAACATCTTCAAGCCGGCGCTTGCGCGCGGCGAACTACAGTGCATCGGTGCTTCCACGCTGGACGAGTACCGCCAGCACATCGAAAAAGACGGTGCCCTGGATCGGCGCTTCCAGAAGGTGTTGGTCAACCCACCAAGCCCGGAAGAAGCCGTGCACATTCTCAACAACATCAAAGGAAAGTACGAAGACTTCCACAGCGTTGAGTACTCTGATGATGCCATTGAGGCCTGTGTTAAGTTCTCTGATCGCTACATCACCGATCGTTTCCTGCCGGACAAGGCCATTGATGTACTCGATGAGGTAGGTGCCCGCACCCACCTGAAAAACATCACGGTACCTAAGCACATTGAGGAGGTGGAAGCCCAGATCGAAGAGGTCAAAGAAGCCAAGAACGCTGCGGTAAAGAACCAGCAGTACGAAAAGGCTGCTGACCTCCGGGATCAGGAGAGCAAACTGCAGCGGAGCCTCGAGGAAGCCAAAGTGAAATGGGAGGAAGAGTCGAAGACCCGGCGCTACCCCGTTGGCGAAGAAGACATCGCTGAGGTTGTTTCTATGATGACGGGAATTCCGGTCCGGCGAGTGGCCCAGAACGAAAGCAAGAAACTGGTAGGTATGGCAGACGACCTGAAGGGGGCTGTCATCGGCCAGGATGATGCCATCGAGAAGGTGACCAAAGCCATCCAGCGGAATCGCGTGGGGCTGAAAGACCCCAAGAAGCCAATTGGTACGTTCATTTTCCTGGGCCCTACGGGGGTGGGTAAAACGGAACTGGCCAAGGTACTGGCCAAGTACATCTTCGACAGTGAAGACAGCCTGATCCGTATTGACATGTCTGAGTACATGGAGAAGTTCAGTGTGAGTCGCCTGATCGGTGCTCCTCCCGGATACGTCGGCTACGAAGAAGGTGGTCAGTTAACCGAGAAAGTGCGCCGGAAGCCTTACAGCGTTATCCTGCTCGACGAGATTGAAAAGGCGCACCCGGATGTTTACAACATCTTGCTGCAGGTGCTGGACGATGGCCAGCTGACGGACGGAATGGGCCGCAAGGTCGACTTCAAGAACACCATGATCATCATGACCTCGAACATCGGGGTACGCCAGTTAAAGGACTTTGGTCAGGGCGTTGGTTTTGCCACCAAGGCCCGGACGGAGAACGCCGAAGAGAACAGCAAAGCGGTGATCAACAACGCGCTGAAGCGTACGTTCTCTCCTGAATTCCTTAACCGGATTGACGACGTGGTGATCTTCAACAGCCTGGACCAGGACAACATCTTCAAGATTATCGACATTGCCCTGGCGGATCTGTACACCCGTCTGATCGGTCTGGAGTTCACGCTGACGCTGGAACCGGAGGCGAAGAAGTTCGTTGCCGAAAAAGGATTCGACCCACAGTTTGGTGCACGTCCGTTACACCGGGCGATCCAGAAGTACATCGAAGATCCTCTGGCGGAGTACATCCTCAATAACAATCCAGAAGGCGGAGCGGCACTGGTTGCCCGCCTGAACGAGGACAAAGACGGTCTTGACATCCATCAGGAATCCGCCGTGAGCTCCGAAGCTGAATAAGCACCAGGCTTTCGTAATGGGGAACAGCCGGCTGCACTCAGGTAGCCGGCTGTTTCGCATTTAATTACAAAAACGGCTGTTGTCACACAATAACTTTAGCCGGAACGTACATAATTCGTGCCTTTCACCTATTTTTGTACGTGATCGGGCCGATGCTTGCGCAAAATCCGTCGTTGACAGGGAACTTATCCCGTCAGAAATCCTTTTTACTAAGGTATAAGCACTTGATCTGCAGAAGTATCCAAAGGGTTACTGTGCTTAACTACTTTTTTCTTTTTAACTAAATGCCATAATTTTTTGGGTAGACGTAAAGGCGGCGGCCGCAAACGCACTTTCCGTAGAGAAGATACTACGCCTAAACACCGGATCAACGATATGATCCGTTCACCTGAGGTACGCCTCGTAGGTGATAATGTAGCAGACATTGCCCAGGAATTAGGGCTGAATATTGGTCCGGGTGAGGTACACGATACCCGCCGTGCCAAGCAGTGGGCACGGGATATGGATTTGGACCTGGTGGAAATCAGCCCGAATGCGGAGCCACCGGTCGTTAAAATTATCGATTATAAAAAGTTCCTGTACCAGCAAAAACAGCGGGAGAAAGAGCTGAAAGCCAATACCGTTAAAACGGTCGTGAAGGAAGTTCGCTTCGGTCCTAATACCGATGACCACGACTTTGATTTCAAGGTGCGCCATGCGCGCGGGTTCCTCGAAGACGGCGCGAAGGTGAAGGCATACGTTCACTTCCGTGGTCGTTCCATTGTTTTCAAAGACCGCGGCGAATTGTTGCTGCTCCGCTTTATGAAGGAGTTGGAAGACCTGGGCCAGGCAGAAGCCATGCCGCAAATGGAGAAGCGCCGGATGAACGTCATGATTCAGCCAAAGAAGCGCGCCGCCAAGAAAAACGAGAAGAAGAACGAATCTTCAGCAAAGAGCAAGAAGGCTAAGAAAGCCATGTCTGCCGCCGAAGCGGCAGAGGTGGAAAAGCGGATGATGTCTACTGGCGAAGAGGAGTAAATTAAGTGCCGGTGGCACTTGATGGATGGGTAGTAGGTAACGGAGTGTACAGTGTGGTACGGTCCGTTACTTACTACCCTTTCTTATTTAAGGGGGGGGATTGTGGTCGTTGAAAACCGTTTGCTCGTCCGGACGAGCGGGCTTTTTCCAACGAGCAAGTCAGCCATGGCGCTGGCGGCCCCTGCGTTTCGCTAAAAATAGTGTTCTACCCCCGTCAGTTCCTCCGTCAGCTCCCATAAAATCCGTGCTTCGTCTTTATCGTACGAGCTGGAATAGGATTTTTTAGGCCGACAGTTATCCCAGTAAAGGCCGGATTGAGCGGCCAGTCCCGGTTCTGTAGCGAGAAAAATGCTGGTGGCGGCTCCTTCGGCCGGGGTTTTATTGCCGCTCATTTGGCGCCGGACCTTCCACGCCAGGCGGTGCAACCAGGTATTGCCTTTAAGTCCGATATCCGTCTGGACCAATCCTGGCTGAACGGCGAAGATGGCCGGGTCGGCAGCTCCGCGGCGGCGTTCGAATTCATAGCAGAAAAGGACGTTGGCCAGCTTACTCTGCGCGTAGGCGCGCAGCCCGTGGTAATTACCGTCCAGGTTGAGGTTATCGAAAAAGATGCCGGGGATTTGCTTGTGGCTGTCCGAAGCAACACAGATGATGCGTCCGTCCGCAGATTTGCGGAGGGCAGGCAGCAGCAGGTGGCCGAGCAGGAAGTAGGCGAGGTGATTGACGGCGAAAGTGAGCTCGACGCCTTCGGCGGTGAGTTCCTGCCGGGAGTTCCAGACACCGGCGTTATTTACCAGTACATCCAGGGTAGGGGCGAGGATAAGCACTTCTTCGGCGAGGCGCCGCACTTCGTCGAGCTTGCCCAGGTCAGCCATTACTATCTTGAGGTCAGCGGTCGGTTGTGCTGCCAGAATTTGATCGCGGGCAGCCTCCGCCTTGGCCCGGCTGCGACCGTGGAGGAGGACGGTATAGCCCCGGCCGGCCAGGTCTTGAGCGGTAGCCAGGCCGATGCCGCCGGTCGCGCCGGTGATAAGGACGGTTTTTTTCATTGGTTTGGGGAGCAAAATCTTAATAAGTGTCGCGAAGGTACTTCAGGCCGGGAGTAAACGCATCCTTATCGGGACTTAAACAGTTTGTCTATTACCTTAAACTTACACTATGCTACGTTTGCTCGTTATCCTTTTTACCTTTAGTACCCTGCTGATGGCCTGCCAACCAGCAGGAGAAAGTGCCGCCGCCGATGCTGAAACCAACTCTGCACCTGCGGCCGCGCCCGAACCGCTTGCCGCAGGTTCCCCTGATCCGGCAGCGGCGCGTCTGCTGGATCGCGTGTACGCCGCCCACGGCGGAGCGCGCTACGAAGCAGCCGACTACCAATTTGTTTTTCGTGATAAGGTATTCACTTTTACGAATCAGGAGGGGAA
>JAUIIF010000217.1 GCA_030431945.1 Bacteroidia bacterium
CACGCAACCAAATAAGTTACACCGTAGCGACAGGTACTAAGCGTAGAAAAAAAGTTGCTGTTTTTAGCAAAAAGTACGGAACGGTAGCTCCTCACGAGGAAACGGTCAATTATTTACCAATACAAAAATTGGAAAAAATGTTGCCCAGCAAATCATCTGTGGTGATTTCTCCGGTGATTTCCCCGAGCTCCCGGAGGCTCTGCCGGATGTCCATGGCAATGAAATCCTGGCTGATTCCGGCGTTCAGGCCGTCGACGACCCGCAGGAGGGCTTCGTCGGCCCGGCGCAGGGCATCGTAATGGCGGGCGTTGGAGAGGATGACCTGCTGTTGATCAAACCCGCCCGTGCCGCCGGTCGCGGCGGCGAGTAACCGTTCCTGCAACAGCCCTAGATTAGCCCGGTCTTTAGCGACCATCGGGATAAAATTCTCCCGGCTTACGTCCCATTTCCCTGCGTAAGACGCCCCGAAATATTGCTCGTAGGTGGTGTAGGGGTTGAGGTCCATTTTATTAGCGACGACCAGGAGTTGCAGGTCTGCGCGGAAGAGCCGGTCCAGGTCATTCGCCAGGGTAACCGGGTCAGTTTCAATTACGTCGTATACGTACACCAGTAGCTGGCTGGTACGCACGCGCTCCAGCGCGCGCGCTACGCCGATGGCTTCGATCGTATCGGAGGCTTCCCGGATGCCGGCCGTATCGACCAGCCGGAACGTGACGCCGCCGATGTTGAGGGTCTCTTCGATGGTATCCCGGGTGGTACCGGGGATGCTTGAGACGATGGCCCGTTCTTCGTTGAGCAGGGCATTGAGGAGGGTGGATTTGCCGGCGTTGGGCCGGCCGGCAATCACGGTCGTGATGCCTTCCTTGATGGCATTGCCGAGGCGAAAGGAGGTCGTGAGCGCACTAATCCTTGTGCGGATTTTCGCGACCAGGGTACGCAGCTCGTCGCGATCAGCGAACTCAACATCTTCCTCCCCAAAGTCGAGCTCCAGCTCGATCAGGCTGGCAAAATTGACCAGGGCTTCGCGTAATTCTTTGATTTCCGTACTTACCCCGCCCCGGAGCTGGTGCAGGGCAATGCGGTGGGCTGCGGCGGACTGGCTCGCGATCAGGTCCGCCACTGCTTCGGCCTGGCTGAGGTCCAGCTTCCCGTTCAGGAAAGCACGTTGGGAGAACTCTCCCGGCTGCGCCATGCGGGCTCCGGCATCAATGCACAGCTGGACGACCCGGCTGAGGATATAGGGGCTGCCGTGACAGCTTATTTCTACGGCATCTTCTCCGGTATAGCTGGCCGGAGCGCGGTAAAGGGTAAGGACGACTTCATCAATCGCTTTACCCTCTTCATCGGTCAGGATGCCGAACCATGCTTTCCGGGCTGCGCTTTGCACCAGCGACCGCGCCGGAAAGAAACCGTCTACCAAGCCGATACAGCCCGTTCCGGAAAGGCGTACAATTCCGATGGCGCCTGCTCCCGCAGGCGTGGCAATGGCAACAATGGGTGCTTGCATAGGCACAAAGATAGCGGCGCGCAGGAGATTTTATTCACGGTGGAAATGGGGAAAGGTTTGCAGGGCCATCCCAGTAGTCCCGGAAAAGTGAGGAAGACAATTTTGTACAGGAGAACGGGCGTAGCGGAGAATGAGGAGGGGGGGGATTCAGACCTGACGAGAGCCACCCACCGTGCCAAAACGAGTTCGCCCAGGCCCGGAGGTCCGCACCAACGTAGCGAGGTGGGCTTGCCCCCTCGTTTTAGTTGTCCAAATAGTCCTACACGCCTGGCGAGGGGAAACAACAGACCCGACGAGAAAAATCAGGCCCTCGGCAAGGTAATCGTGAACGTTGTCCCTTTCCCTACTTCCGAATGACTCACGGCAATTTTGCCCTGGTGGTATTCCTCCACAATTCGCTTTACCAGGCTGAGTCCTAAGCCCCAGCCCCGTTTTTTAGTGGTAAACCCGGGGTTAAAGACCTTGCGTACATCTTTGGGGGCAATGCCCTTGCCGGTGTCCGTGATGTCGATGTACACCTTGTCTTCCAGTTCCCGGATTTTGCCGCTGATGGTGCCCTTGCCGTCCATGGCGTCAAGGGCATTGCGGAGCAGGTTTTCGAAGACCCAGTCGAAAAGCAGCGAGTTGATCGGAGCTTTGATTTCGCCGGCATCGGCTGCGGGGAAATCGAAGGTGACCTTACGCGGCGCCCTTTTCTCCATGTACTCCCGGCACTTATTCAGTTCTACGTAGAGGTTGACCGGTTCCAGTTCCGGGGTGGCGCCGATTTTGGAGAACCGGTTAGCCACCATGGAGAGGCGTTCTACGTCCCGCCCCAGCTCGTTGGAGACTTCCATCAGGTCTTCGTCGTGCCCGTACATCATTTTCAGGTGTTCCACCCAGCCCATGATGGCGCTGATCGGCGTCCCCAGCTGATGGGCCGTTTCCTTCGCCAGGCCGACCCACACCCGGTTCTGCTCCGCCTTCCGGGTCTGGTTGATGCCGAGGTAACCGAGAAAAACGAAGGTACTGATGAGCACCAGCTGGATATAAGGGAAATACCGAAGTTGCTGAAGCAACCAACTCTCCCCAACGTACAGGAGCTGGGCATCAATCTGTACGGGTTCAACCCCCTGTGCGATCCATTTTCTGAGGGTTTCCTGCAGGTAGAGAGTGTCTCCTGAGCGACTGCCAAAACCCCGGGCGTCATCGATGCCGCCCCGTAAGTTCACGAGCAGGCGCGGGGAGGTTTCCATCCCCGCCAGGATGTCCAGTTCCATGGAGGCATCATCACCGACACCACTACCTTCCTGTTGCGGATCAAACGTTTGCAGCCGCTGCAGTGCCTGCATGTAAAGGCTCACGTTTTTACGCTCAATCTCCGCCAACTGACTGGCCAGCCGGTTGGTATACCAAACGGAAGCCAGCACGATCACCAGACCGGCAATCGCCAGATAGAGGGGCCAACGGGATGAAGTATTAAGGATGCTCATGAATGACTAGGCTCGCAAAGGTAACGCATCCCCGGCGGGCAAGGTATCTGACAGCGGGGGAATATTAGGGCGCGGCCGCCGGTGCCGTGGAGGTTGTTGGAGCAACATCAGCAGCGCAGGCGGGTGCCTGGGCCAGGAGAACCGAACGGTTACGGAACCGGATTACTCCCGCTCCCCGATGTTTATCTTCCCGTTTTTGCTCAGCAAAATGGCCACGTTTCTGGTGGTGGGGAACTGGGAGCAAATGATAATAATGGCTACCGTTATCGGCACGCTCAGCAACATACCAACCACCCCCCAGAGCATGGACCAGAGGATGAGCGAAAGGACCACCACGAGGGGGCTGATGTTCAGGGTGTCCCCCATCAGCCGGGGCTCCAGGATGTTGCCCACCAGCAGCTGAATGGCCGAGACACCAATAATGATGATGAAAAAAGGGCTCAGGCTGTCAAACTGCACCAGGGCCAGCAGACCGGGCAGCAAGGTGGCCGTAATGGAGCCGATGGTTGGTACGTAATTAAAAAGGAAGATCAGGAAAGCCCAGAACAGGGCATAATCGACGCCGATAAAGTAGAACACGATCCAGCTGAGGATGGCCGTAAGAATGCTCGTGAAGGTTTTCACGCCCAGGTAGGTCCGCATCGCCGCGTTGATTTCCCGCAGGGTATTGGAGAGCCGGTTGGATTCCCGCAGGTCGAGCCCCAACGCCGCCATTTTCTTGCCGAAGGCGCCTTGCTCGATGAGGAAAAACAAGACGTAGAGTAAGACCAGGAACAACCCTTTGGCAAAATTGGTAAACCCGTTCAGCAGGTTGGTGGAATACGCCCAGAGTTGATCAGAATACTCCAACGTGGCCAGGGTGGGCGGATCGGCCAGCCGGAACATTTCGTAGAAACGGGCAATCTGCGCATCTATCCGCGGCACGTATTTGGCACTATCCACCACCACTCCCTGAATGGTGGCGACGATGGTATCCCCTACGGCCCACAGGGTCAGGCCGATAAAGATCAAGGACATCCCCAGGGTGACCCCCGCCGGTAGCCGGCGGCCGATCCAGGGCAATTTACGAAACTGCCGATCCAGCGCGTTGACCAGGTACCAGATCACTAAGGCCATGAAAATGGGCACCAGGTACGCTTTTCCGACCACGATGAGGACCAGAACCAGCGCAATAGAAATAAGCCAGGACGCGACGCGGTTAATGTGCATGGATTGAGAAAAAGGGGGTACAGGTACACAGATAGATAGACGAAATCAAGCCTACAGAGCAAAATAACTCTGCGAAGAAGGCGAACATTGCCTTCAGTAAACGATTCTTTGCACCTGCGCGCTGCGCCCGGATGAATTCTCCGTAAATTATCCTTCGAAGATCAGGACGCCGCTGCTGAAATCCTTGATGAAGCCAAGACAATTCTTGCGCGGTTTACAGATGAGGTAGCCACGGCAATCATACAGGTACTGCCCCATGGCCGTCTCCAGCAGGTATACGTACCGGCCGTCTTCCCAGGGGAAGCGGGTAATGTAGTTGGCACTGTAATCCCTGGCCAGATCCGCCAGCCACTGGCTGGGCTTGTCGTAAGCCTCACATTCGATCGGCCGGGGGATGCCGGAGCTGACGCGCAGCAACCGCATGCAGGTAATCCGGATCACGGCGTCTGCGTTGCCGCAGTCCGGACCCGCAAAATTTTTCATGTATTCGTATCCGATGCTGATTCTCGTACCTGCTTCGAGTGGCTCCCCACGGGGTGCGTTGCCCACTACGAACAGATTACCACCGTCCGTTTCGAGCAGGATGCCGCAGCCATCCAGCCCTTCGTAGTCCCTGACTTCCACCGCCATGTGGCATTCATTGGCGGGAATGGGAAGCGCCGGGCCCGCCGTTTCCGCACGACGGAGGTAAGGTGCATAGACGGTTGGCGGGATCGCCGGAGCCGCCGGCTCACGCACCGTCGGCTCCGCCATTATCGTATCTGCGGCCACCGGTACCGGCATTACCTCGACCACGGGTGCGGGGCCCGTCGTCACGACCGCCGGTTTAGGGCCTCCACAGGAGGCCAGCAGCAAACAGACGACAAAGCTTAAGAAAACGTACTTTTTCAACATCAAATCATTTACCCGGCAAACTACTAATCCCTTTGCGGAGTTAAGCTTTCCGGGCGGATAAAAATTCCTTATTTTTGCCCGCCTAACGCGGGAGTATCCGCTGCATAACCAATTTAAAACAGAGACCACCTCATGAGCGGAACGAAAATTACCCTCTCCAACGGCAAGCTACAAGTACCTAACGACCCCATCATCCCCTTCATTGAGGGAGACGGCATCGGCCCTGACATCTGGGCGGCCGCCAGCAGGGTCCTGGAAGCAGCCGTAGCGAAAGCCTACGACGGCGAAAAGTCCATTGTCTGGAAGGAAGTACTGGCCGGACAAAAGGCCATGGACAACACCGGCGAATGGCTGCCACAAGCTACGCTTGACAATATTGAAGAGTACCTCGTTTCCATCAAGGGCCCCCTCACCACGCCCGTAGGCGGCGGTATCCGCTCGCTCAACGTGGCCCTGCGCCAGAAGCTCGACCTCTACGCCTGCGTCCGCCCCGTCCAGTATTTCGAAGGCGTCCCCAGCCCGGTCAAGCACCCCGAGCACGTAGACATGATCATCTTCCGGGAAAATACGGAAGACATCTACGCCGGCATCGAATTTGCGGAAGGCACCGACGAAAATGCCGCCTTCCTGAAGTGGCTGAAAGAGAACTACCCCGAGCGTTACGCTAAAGTACGCTTTCCGGACACGACCGGTATCGGCATCAAGCCTGTATCACAGGAGGGCACCAACCGCCTCGTGAAAGCGGCCATCCAGTACGCCATCGATAATAATAAAGACAGCGTTACCCTGGTCCACAAAGGCAACATCATGAAGTTTACGGAAGGCGCTTTCCGGGACTGGGGCTACGAATGTGCCGCGCAGGACTTTGGCGGCGAAGAGCTGGACGGCGGCCCGTGGCACGTCATCACGCTCGAAGACGGCCGCAAGATTACGGTAAAGGATGTGATCGCGGATGCAATGCTCCAGCAAATCATCCTCCGCCCGAAAGAGTACGGCGTCATTGCTACCCTGAACCTGAACGGTGACTACATCTCCGATGCCCTGGCCGCTCAGGTAGGAGGCATCGGCATCGCTCCGGGAGCTAACATCAACTACAGCACCGGGGTATCCATCTTCGAAGCTACGCACGGTACAGCCCCTAAGTACGCCGGACAGGACAAGGTAAACCCGAGTTCCGTTATCCTTTCCGGAGAAATGATGTTCCGCTACCTTGGCTGGACGAAAGCTGCCGACCTCATCATCAAGGGCATCAACGGTGCCATCGCCAAGAAGCGCGTTACGTACGACTTCGAGCGGCTTATGGACGGCGCCACCCTGCTGAAGTGTAGCGAGTTCGGTGATGAGATCATTGCCAACATGTAAAACCCGGTCTGACCGGCAAGCAAATAATAACCGCATAAACTGAGCTGGTTTACGGTTATGGAAGGGCTTTCACCGCGGTGGAGGCCCTTCGCTGTTGCAGCCCTCCGTAAAAAAACACGCCTGAGTACATCAGCGCCCCGGGTAATTGCCTACCCTGACGGCCAGGACTTCGGGCGGCAGCACCTCCAACCCCAGGAAATCAGCTAGCTTCAGCAGGGTGGCCGGTCCCTGCTCCGCATTCAGGTCAGCGTAATCAAGAAAGTACGTTTGCTCCGGCCGGAGCTGTTCCCGGGCATGCTGCAGGTACTGATCATACAGCTGCCGGAAGCGGGGAGCGTCCTGCTCCTGGACAATGCCCATCTTCAGCGCCGAGGCAAAGCATTCATCGTGATCCCGGACGAGGTATACGGTACGGGATCCGGGCAGGAACCGTTGCCAGAAGGCCAGGCTTTGCACGGGCCATTCGGGTAGTTTTACGCCCCAGCGGGCACGGCCATGTGCCTCCGCAGCACGGGCGAAGCCCGTGCACAGGCCACGCAGCAAATCTTCGTGAATCCCCAGATAAGTCTCTACTTCCGGCAGTAAATCCGGAATCCACTGGTTTACCTGGCCGCCTACCACTTCCTCCAAATGGCGGTCGCGCCACGCACTGTTGAACTGCATCATGTGTTGCTTCGCCTGAAACATGGCCCCGGCGGAGACCAGGTCTCCGGCCGCAGATTCCCCGAAGACCAGCGCCTCTTCAGTAGCACAACAAAGCCTTTGCAGTAAGGTCGTGCCGGAGCGACGGACGGGGGAGGCAATGAAAATGGGCGCCATAGCAATAACGTTGGTGAAGGGCACCAAGGTAGGGCCGATTACCCTTTCCTGCTCCCCAATTTACGCTATTCCTCCTCCTGAAGATGGCGCATCACCCTTCCCAGGCACCTGCGGCCGCGCCCTGTTGCCCCACCTCCCGCAGCTCACTTCTCGAATGCGTAAGGTCAATTAT
>JAUIIF010000218.1 GCA_030431945.1 Bacteroidia bacterium
CGCCGCCGGTACTGGTCGGTGCACTAAAGTCCACGGCTGCCAAATCGTAAGTTTCCTGCAGGTGCTCGGTGAGGTCATCGAGGAAAAACCGGGTACGCAGGTAGGCCCTCCCGTTTTCGTCCACCGACAGCCGGCTTACGGTCATCTTCAGCGGGTGCTCCCCGGTTACGGCTCCATCGGGGTAGGAAACGGCCAGCAAGAGACTCAGGAGAAGAAGCGGATGAAACATAGCTTGCAAATGATGCGGGGTAAAGGTAAGCACCGATTAAGCACCGGTGGAACGGGGCGCCCCGGATGGATACAACGGGATACACCCTCAGTCCGATCATTAGCCCTTTGCGGAGGGACGGAGCTTCGCTTTACGTAGCAGCCTCGAAGTAATGATGCAGATTAGGGTACTCCTCCTGCCGGTTGATCAGAGGGGCGACGGCGCGCAGGTGCAAAGATTCGGACCAACGGGCAATGCAGCAACCCTGTGCATTAAACTTAAAGATGAGTTAAGGTAGGCACTTAGGGAAGTCCCGGCCTTAACGATACCTTCGCCGCAAATAACCTCCATGAAGTCTGTATTTAGTTGCCTGCTCCTCTGCCTGACGGGATTATCCCTGCCCGCTGATCTTTTGGCGCAAAGGATACAACCCTACCTCCAGGCCGCAAAACCCGGTTCGATTTACGTTAACTGGAAAACGGACGAGGGGACAGCGCCGCTTGTCCGGTTCGGCCGCCGGCCTCACGCCCTGAACCGTTCGGTGCGGGGAACAACGATTGACCTGGAGCCCAAAGACACGAGCTACCACACCCCTTACCATTACCACACGGCCAAACTTACTGACCTGCAAGCGGCCACGGGCTATTACTATCAGGTCAGCAGCGGACCGGGAGAGACATCAGCCGTGCACTATTTCCGGACCCCGCCAACCATTGGTAAATCCACCGGAAAACTTCGCTTTATTGCCCTGGGAGATCACCAGGTCCTGAACTACGAGGGGAAACCCTACGGTAAGTTCGATGAACTGGTGCGTGCTGCCAAGGCCAAGGCAACGGAGGTTTTCGGAGCGCCGCTGGCGGACAATGTTCATTTGATCCTTAATGACGGCGACCAGGTGGACGTCGGCAAGCTGGAGCACTACGAGAAGCTGCATTTTGCGAAAAGCAGCCCCCTTTCCCACGAATTACCAATCATTACGGCCGTAGGCAACCACGAAACCTACGGCAAAAGCTACGCCGGCGGGGGTATCGAGGCCTACAAAGATCACTTTGTGCTGGATGATGGTTTTTCCTACGGGGGGATGAGTTCCGGAACCGAGCGCTACTATGCTTACCAGCTGGGTAATGTTCTCTTTGTCGTCGTCGACACCGAAGACAATTCCGCCGCACAACTTGACTGGGTGGCAAAGACGGTGAATTATGCCACCACCGACCCGGCGGTCGGCTGGATCATTAGTATCGGTCACCGGCCCTACCAGGCCGAGCAGTACGCTGATGATTATTCGGCCTGGTACGCCGAACGGGTCGCTCCTTTCTTACAGACTTCCGGAAAATTTGCCCTGCACATTGCCGGGCACCACCACCTGTACGCGCGGGGGCAGTTCAAGGATTTCCCCGGGTACCACATTATCAGCGGAGGGACAGCCTGGCCGCAGTACTGGGGCGACAGCAAGAAGGAAATCGACCGAGAGGAGACGCAGGGAAGTTGGTCAAACTTCGCCTACCAATTGATCGAAATCGACAATGACCGGCAGGAAATCCGGGTTCGCTCCTACACCATTGGCAGCCTCATGACCACCAAGGAAAATGAACTCCTGGATGAATTTCGGTATCGACGCGGTGTACACCCTCCTATCCAGCCCCGCCTGCGGGTCGGGTACGGAGCTGACAGTATTTTACTATCGGGCAGTGCTTTTAGTGCAGCAGCCGGGCACCAGCTCAATTCTACTGAATTTCAAATCAGCACCACCCCTGATTTTTCCCGGCTGGTGAAAAGTTCCTTTCGCCACGCAGAGAATTGGTTTGGCCCCGTACCCGGTACTACCGATGAGACCGTCAACATCGGAACCGGGGAGGCCATCCTCAACTATCAGTTTGCTACCGCTGAGCTCAGCCCCGGCAGCTATTTTGCCCGTGCCCGCTATCGTGATGACAACCTGGGCTGGAGCCCGTGGTCTGAAGGAATAAATTTCGCCGTAAAATAACGCGGTAGCGCCCGTAGAACGGGCCTGAGAATCCCCTGCTGCGCTCCCCGTTGACCATCAATCTTCCCGACCTAACGGCCAGGCAACTACTACTACCATCAGCGCCAAGCTTTATAGATTATTAAAATTGGCGACACGATGAAACAGTCCGTTTACCGGATATTTACGTTCATTAATTATTACACACTATGTGGAACTTTACCTCCTCCCTTCATCCCGGTCACCAGCTGGCCCTGCCGGCCAGGTGCCTGCTGGTGATGCTCCTTTTTTTTCTCCCCGGCTTTGTTGCCGCCCAGTCGGCACAGACCGTTAGCGGACGGGTAGTAGACGCCGAAGACGGCATTCCACTGCCCGGCGTCACCGTTCTGGTTGAAAGCTCAGGCTCGGGCACCATTACGGATATCGACGGGTATTTCTCCCTTACGGTACCTTCCTCCGAGGCCGTCCTGATCATCTCCTACATCGGGATGGAAGACCAACGGGTAACGGTGGGTGATCAGCGCGATCTGACCATCTCCCTGGCGCCGGCAAATAATGTCCTCGACGAAATTGTTGTCGTTGGTTACGGCTCGCAAAAGCGGGTCAACTTATCCGGGGCCGTTGACAACATCCAGACGGAACAGCTGGAAAGCCGCCCCATCAACAACCTTTCCCAGGGTCTGCAGGGTCTTGTCCCCAATTTCAACATCATCAATGCCAGTGGAGAGCCGGGAGGTGCCGCCAACTTCAACATCAGAGGATTTACCTCCATCAACGGAGGCAGCCCTCTTTTCGTGGTGGATGGCATTGCTTACGATGCCGCTGATCTGAATTTTCTTAATCCAAATGACATTGCCACCATTTCCGTACTGAAAGATGCTTCTTCCGCTGCCATATACGGTGCACGTGGGGCCTTTGGGGTGGTTTTGATTACGACCAAAACCGGTAAAGACAACAAAATTTCCTATACCTCCTTTCTCTCCTCAGCCCGGCCCACCGTGCTGCCGGACCCCATTACCGACCCCTACGTTTACATGCGCCTGTCGGACGTTGCCACGGCCAACACCCCCTGGAACTACATTACCTGGTCGGATGATCAGTACCGGTGGGGACGGGAGCGGTCGGACGATCCTTCCCTTCCGGCAGTACGCCTGGACCCTGCGAATCCTAACGCCTACCAATACCTGGGGGATAACAACTGGAACGATTACTTCTTCGCGGACAATTCATTTTCCCAGTCCCACAACCTCGCCTTCAGTGGAGCCCAGGGCACCAAAATGGATTACTTCGTTTCGGGCAACTACTCCGAAGAAACCGGCTTGAATAAGCTTGCGGATGATGACTTTACCCGCTACGCCCTGCGTAGCAAGATCGGCTTTACACCCCGCCCCTGGCTGCGGTTCGAAAATAACAGCAACCTGTATCAGGCGAACCGGGACCGACCGACCTACAACCTGCCCAACGTGTATAACCTGCGGCCCGTAGACGTAGCCGAAAACCCGGATGGCTCCTGGGCAAATACCCCCGCCGGCCGGGCTGCCGCCCAGCTCACTGATGGTGGACGCAGCGAAGGCACTGAACTGGGTTTTCAGACCATCAACCGGGTAACGGCCACCCTTTTTTCGGGGCTGCTCACACTTACGGGAGACGCTACTTTCCGGCGCAGTTTTAACCGTACGCATACGGATGGACGGCAGTACCTGATTGGTTTTGGCCCGGAGGACATCCGGACGGAAGGCGGTGAAACTTTCGCCGCAGAGCAGCGCGTCAGCGAACAGTACAATGCCTACAACCTCTACGCAACGGTAAGAAAATCCTTTGGCAACCACCAGGTGAACGTTGTGGCCGGTTACAACCAGGAAGCCTACGCGTACGACCTTACCAACGCTCGTCGGGAGGGGCTCATCGTTTCCGGCCTACCCTACCTCGGCGTCGCTTCCGGCGAACAAACGGTGAGTGCCGGCTTCAGCAACTGGGCCGTCCGGGGGCTCTTCGGCCGCATCAATTACATCTTTAACGATCGGTACATCCTGGAAGTCAACGGTCGCTACGATGGCACTTCCCGCTTTCCGGAAGACAATCGCTGGGGCTTCTTCCCTTCCGTTTCCGCCGCCTGGATTCTCAGCGAGGAGCGCTTTATGCAATCACTGCGCAGCACCGTCTCCACCCTCAAACTCCGGGCCTCCTACGGATCCTTAGGCAATCAGGCCGTTGGGCCCTACGATTATATTCTGAACTTACCTTCCGGAACTACCAGCTACCTCATCGATGGCAACTTCCAACGTTTTATCGGGGCTCCCGGCCTTACGGTAGACCCGACGAATTACAGCTGGGAAGAGGTCACCACGGCCAACGTCGGTGCAGAAATCGGGCTGTTCAAAGACCGGCTGTTCACCAGTTTCGACTACTACGTCCGCAACACCAACGGCATGCTGGCACCCGGTGCGGAACTGCCCGCCGTACTTGGTACTGCCGAGCCAAGAGCCAACGTAGCCGACCTGGAAACCAAGGGTTGGGAATTGGCCGTGGAGCTGCGCAACCGCTTCCGCACGGGCGGAAGCCCGCTCAACCTGAACATTCGCTTCAACCTCGGCGACAGTCGATCTTACATCACCAGCTA
Source organism: Bacteroidia bacterium (assembly GCA_030431945.1). Lineage (GTDB taxonomy): Bacteria > Bacteroidota > Bacteroidia > Chitinophagales > Saprospiraceae > Neolewinella. Next base: position 4,792 of record JAUIIF010000218.1, read on the forward strand.
CCCGAACGAGGAAGGGCTCTTTAGTGGAGCTTACTACCCCGGGCAGGAAATTGGCGAAATCTGGGGACTGGAAAGCAACGGTTTTTTCAGCAGCGAGGACGAAATTGCTGCGCTAAACCAAACTGGTATCATCCCCTGGGGAGCCATCTCCATCGTGGAGGGCTGGCCGCGGTTTGTAGATCAGGATGGCAACGGCATCATCGAAAAAGGCATCTCCATTAACGATACCCGGGACTACAAGAAAATTGGGAACACCCAGCCTCGCTACAACTACGGCATCGACATCTCCGCCGACTGGAAAGGCTTTGACGTGCGCACCTTTTTCCAGGGCGTAGGAAAACGGGATTATTACCCAACCCACTACCTGTTCTGGGGGCTGTACCAACAGCCCTACGCCAATACCTATGATCACCTCCTCAACTTCTACCGGGCGGAGGGCGACAGCGAAGCCGCCAGAGCTAACCACTCCCAGTCGTACCTGAACCTCGGGCTGGCGGATGCCAACACCGAAAACGTGGACTACCCTACCCTCCAGGCCTGGCTGGCCGATTACCGGGTGGCCAACGGGTTGGCCATTCCTCAATCCCGCTACCTGCTCAATGGTGCCTACCTGCGGTTGAAAAACCTTACCATCGGTTACACCCTGCCGGGCGGACTGACGGATAAACTCCACATCGGACGCCTTCGCTTCTACGCCAGTGGGGAGAACCTCTGGGAATCCTCTGACCTCAAGGACTTCGTTGATCCGGAGGCAATTGGCAGCGGTACCCTCGACGGAGGCCAGTTCGGCGGGTACGCCTACCCTTTCCAGCGGCGGTACTCCGTTGGCCTTAACCTTGACTTTTAGTCGCGACCTTTTTATCAATCCTTAAATTTCTCAAGCGATGAAAAAGCTCATTTTTATCCCTTTACTGTTGTTGACCCTCACGGCCTGTGACCAGGACCTCCTGAATACGAGCCCGCGGGATTCCATCTCCACCGATAATTTCTTCCGTACGGAAACGGATCTGGAACTGTTTGCCAACAGCCTTCTTTCCGTACCCGGCGCCTTTGACATCTACCTTTCCGACCAGGGAACGGATAATGCAGCGACAACCGGTGCCGTAGAAGTAAAAACCATCATGACCGGCACCCCGACTTCCCAGAACATTACGGGTGGCTGGACCTGGGGCCGGCTGCGGGAGATAAATTTTTTCCTGGAAAATATTCCGCAAGCAGCGGTCGCCGACGAAGTAAAAGCGCACTACGCTGCCCTAGCCCGGCTTTACCGCGCTCAGTTTTACTTCGCCAAGGTGCTGCGCTATTCCAACGTACCCTGGTACGACCGGGTACTGGACACCACCAACGAAGACGAACTGTATAAACCCCAGGATAGCCGGGCCACGGTGATGGCCAACGTTATGGAAGACCTTGACTTTGCCGCCCGGAACCTCCGCGAAAGCGTGCCGGCAGGCACGCCAAACAAATGGGTGGCCACCATGTACCAGGCCCGGATTGCCCTCGCAGAAGGCACCTACCGGAAATACCACGCAGAGTTGGACCTGCAGAACACCGCCGCAGACTTCCTGACAACGGCCGCCACGGCCGCCAAACAAATCATGGACTCCGGCAACTTCAGCCTCTACTCTACCGGTAACCCGCAGGCGGATTATCACGACCTGTTCGTCACTCAGGACCTTGCCGGAAACCCGGAAATGATCTTCTTTGACATCAACGATTTTGCCCTGGGTAAGACCGCTAATCACCAGTTCGAAATGCAGGACTACGAACAAAGTCCTTCCCGCGACCTGGTCCAGAGTTACCTGATGGCCGATGGCAGTCGTTTCACCGACCTGGCGGACTACGCCACGGCGCAGTTTGTCACCGAATTCACCAACCGCGACCCCCGGCTTGCCCAAACCCTCGCTTTCCCGGGTTGGATTAAAACGGCCGATGGCGAAACGATGCCCTACGTACAGGAACTGAATAAAAACTTCAGCGGGTACCACCTGATCAAAGGTTTTGTGAACGACACGGAAGCCGCCATTGTCCAGGGTATTGACATCCCCGTTCTTCGTTACGCCGAAGCGCTCCTGACCTACGCTGAAGCCCGCGCCGAACTCGGTACCCTCACCCAGGAAGACCTGGACCTCACCGTCAACCTGCTCCGCGCCCGGGTGAACATGCCCCCCCTTGACCTGGCGGCAGCTAATGGCCGCCCGGACCCCTTCCTGCAAAACAAGTACCCGAACGTGAGTGGTAGTAACACCGGCGTCATCCTGGAAATCCGCCGGGAGCGGCGGGTAGAAATGGCTTTTGAAGGCACCCGGTTTACGGACCTCATGCGGTGGTCTGCCGGCAAGTTGCTGGAAGCCGTGCCCCAGGGTATTTACTTTCCCGGCCTGGGTCAGTACGATCTGACCGGAGATGAGGTTATGGACATCGCCCTGATCTCCCTCAGCCAGGACGTCCCCGAAGGAGACGCGCGGGAAACCAATAGCCTGGGGGTCCCCCTGGTCTACTACCGGGTAGGTGACATCGGCAGCGAAGCAACTGTTTACCTGGCCAACGGCGAAAATGGTGGCCCGACCATTACCGAAGCACTGTCCCGGACCTTCACGGAACCCCGGGACTAC
>JAUIIF010000219.1 GCA_030431945.1 Bacteroidia bacterium
CGATCCAACCGGTATAGCCGGCATCTTTTACCGTTTTCAGGATGCGTTTATAGTCACTGTCCTTCTCCCAGCCTTCGGCATCAAAATTGTGGGCCTTTGCCGAGACGGCCTTGGCGTAAGGCATGAGCTCTTCCACCCCCTGGTACCGGTCGTACATCTCACGGCAACCATCAGGAGAGCGCTGAATGCAGAAGTTGCCGAAGTCAGGTAAGGTGCCACAATTGTCCATACCAGTAGCGGCAATAACCCCACTGAGCCATTTACCGTTGGAGCTGTAGCCTCCGTGGTTTTCCACGATGACGTTCAGCCCGGCCGTCTTGGCGTATTCACTGAGCTTGGTCAGGCCTTCTGTGGCCGCAGCGGCCACCTCCTCTGCCGTTCCCCGGCCGGCAGCATTCACCCGGATGCTGTGGCAACCAAGGAATTTGGCAGCATCCACCCATTTATGATGGTTCTCTACGGCCATGGCCCGTGCCTTGGCGTCGGTGTCGCCAAGATTCCCTTCGCCATCCACCATGATGAGTACCGAAGTCACTCCGTGGTCGTCAGCCCGGCGATTCATCTCCCTCAGGTAATCCAGGTCCTTAGCCTTGTCCTTGAAGAACTGGTTGACGTATTCCACGCCACTCAGGCCAAAATCCTCCCTGGTCTTCCGGGCAAAGTCCAGGTGGTCTAAGTCGCCCGCAAAAAGGGTCTTGTGCAGGCTCCACTGGGCCAGGCTGATGTCAAACCACAGCGGACTTTCGGCAGTGTCCGGCGTCGAGTCCTGAGCTGCCGCCGCCGCGGCATCGTCCGTATTCGTTGTCTCCGAGCCACAGCCGAGGTAACCCATAGTACCCAGCAGGCCCAGTCCGAGACCCGCCTGGGTTGATTTACGTAGAAAAGTACGTCTTTGCATAATGGTGATTTTAGGATGTAGAGATACGAATTTTTTTGCGCAACCCGCAACCCGCAACCCGCAACCCGCAACCCGCAACCCGCAACCCGCAACCCGGCTATGCCTTGAAATTAAGTAAGTAGTCCCGCACCAGGACATCAAAGTCCGGCCCTTCCCCGAAGTGGAAGCGCACGGCCAGGGGTAAGACGAAAATGGGCAGTCGTTCTTTAGCAATAAATTCCCGGTGCAATTCCAGGCGGGTGGCATCCTTTTCGGTGGTAATTATGGCCTTGTGCCTGCCCGGCATTTCGTGGTACCTGAGCTTCAGATTGCCCAGGTCCCGGCGGTCAAAATAATGGTGGTCTTCGTAATCCAGGGTTTGTACGTGGTCGCTTTGGCGGTGTAGATGTGCCAGCAGGTAGTCCGTATTGGCAATGGCGGAGATGAGCAGCACACTAACCCCTTCTTCCATTTTGAGGCGGTAACGGTGGTCAAGCATGTAATAGGGGGCCGCGTAGTCATAGTAGGTAAAGAATACCCGTTGGTGGGGGAGGGGGGCAATTTCCTCGCGGAGGGCGTCAGCCGTTCGCCGGTCCAGGTCCGGCGGACATTTAGAGACAATAATGACGTCGGCCCTTTCGTAGCCGGAGCGCCACTCCCGCAGCCGGCCACTGGGCAGCAGGTGGTCGCGGGTAAAAGGGCGGTCAAAGGTAGTGAGCAGTATGTTCAAGCCGGGCCGGACGGCCCGGTGCTGGAAGGCATCGTCCAGCAACACCAGTTGGGTGTCCGGCTTGCGGGCCATAATTTCCGGAATGGCAAAGGCCCGTTCCTCCGCTACGGTCACGGTGAGGTCAGGGAACTTCCGGGCGTACTGCAGCGGCTCATCGCCTACCTGCTCGGCATTCATGCCGGGCTGGACCAGCAGAAAGCCCTTCGTTTTACGGCGGTAGCCACGGCTAAGGGTCGCAATGTTCAAATAAGGATTGAGCCCCCGGATCAGGTATTCAATGTGCGGTGTTTTGCCGGCACCACCTACGCTCAGGTTGCCGACGCTGATGACCGGAACCGAAAACGAAATGCTTTTTTGCAAGCCCTGCCGGTAAGTCCAGTTACGAAAGCTGACCCCCAGGCCATACAGGAGGGAAACGGGGGCAAGGAGGGCTTTGGCGAGTTTGGTCTGGACCAAGAGTAGAGAGCATTTACCGTGAGGAAGGGTAATCTTTACAACTGAGCAGGGCGCAGGGTTGCCTGGCCGGATTATTTTAAGGCGCGGCCGCCGGTGCAGACAAAGTTTTGGTACAAACCAGGAGAGCGATCTCGGCCCGTTATTCTACCAGGCTCTTCAGTCGGACCAGGGGGCGGTACCGGCCTCTTGCTGTTTTCGCCCAGTCCGCACCTCCCACTTTCTCGTAAGTGGGAGGCGTAGTAGCGTCTGCTACAATTCCGACACTGAAATTCAGGCGTTCGCTATCCTGCTGGCCCGTGCCCAGCCATTCAAAGGCAACGAAAAAATCAGTTGGAGGAAGTTCAACCAGGTAAGGCTTAAGGTCCAGTTTGTTCCAGTTTTTCTTGTTCTTTTCGGGGATGATGGATGTGGCATTTAAGGGCGTGCCGGGGCAGTCGCAGGCGGGGTCAACGGAATAAAAATTGAGTCGTACCTGCTTTCCCTGCTTGGCTGCTTGCCCGAAATAGTACGCCACCTCGGTGATAATTCCGGCCCGGCGTTCGGGGTTTTGAATACGCGTAGCCAGTTGGTAGGTTTGATCGTAACTACTTTGGTAAAAAGTAAAGGCTTTCTTCTCCGGGTAACCCAGGGTGACTTCGGTCAGCAGCTGGTCTGCTGTTGCCGCTACGCTGGCCACGGGCAAGGTAAGCCCTCCGCCACTCAGGCGAATTACACTGCTGTCCCGCAACGAAAATACGGGTACCGTTTGTGTTTTGTAGCCCAGGAAACTGATGGACAACTGGTCCGTGGCGACAACGTCAGCAGGAACGACCAGCCTGAAATTTCCGGCGGGACCGGAAAGGGTGCCAATCGGCTTACCCATTACGGCAATGGTCGCAAAGTGCAGGGGCTCCCCGGTTGCCCCGTCTACTATTTTACCGGCAATTTCAGTTTGCGCGGTCAGGCAATAACTGAAAAGAAGAATGGGGAAAAGGAGAAAACGCATAAACGTAAAGTATTTAGCAATAGGATAAGAGGGTAAGTATAGAAAAGCGAAAGCCGGTGGAGCCCTGACTTATTGTCTACAAAAATGGCGCTAAAATTCTTTAAGCCAAATTGTCGGAAGATGATTTTTGCGGCCGCGTAACTTTCCCTGCACCTGCGTCGCGCGCCCAACTTGTAAAAGTTACGGCCTGAAAACTAAACTGTTTCACCAGAGCCGTAATTCGTAGCGGAGGGCACTGGTGCCAACCGTGAAATTATGCCCGCTGCAGGAAATAATTGGTGGCAAAGGAGCGATTATTACGGCCCCGACCGTGCGGAGGCCCCAATGCCGTTGTACGCGCCGGCTTTTTCCTTGCCCGCCATTAAACCATTGCTTCCGGCTAGCGTCCTAAGACCGACGGATTTCCGCATCACCTATGGATAAACCACTCGACGATCAGCAGCTCCTGCGCCAGCTTCGGTCTCCCCGGAGTCAGGAAACGGCGTTTCGCCAGCTGGTCCGCCAGTACGGGCCATTACTTCACCGGCACCTGTTGCGGATGCTCCAATCTTCAGCAGATGCGGACGACGTTTTGCAAAATACCCTGGTGAAGGTGCTGCGTAATCTCGACCGCTTCCGGGAGGAAAGTAAACTGAGTACCTGGCTTTACCGGATTGCGACCAACGAGGCTCTCAGCTGGCTGCGGAGTAAGCGGCGGCGGGCAGCAAGGTTCGGGGCCGAAGACCCCGGTGGCCTGGCGGCAGCCAGCCTCGCCTCCGATGCCTATTTTGATGGCGACGAAGCACAGTTGCAGCTGCAAAAAGCAATGGCCTGCCTGCCGGATAAGCAGCGGGCCGTCTTTGCCTTTCGCTATTTCGATGACCTCTCCTACCGGGAAATCAGCGAAATAACCGGAACTTCGGAAGGCGGACTTAAAGCCAGCTACCACCTGGCCGTCAAAAAAATTGAAGCAAAACTTAAAGAATATGCCTGATCATAATGAACCCCGCCTGAGTGAACACTTGAGCAACCTCCGCGCACGCGGGGATGGATTCCGGGCACCTGCTCCGGATTACCTGGACGCCCTGGCTGACCGTGCCTTGTCCGCAGGGAAACGACAAGCACCGGTCCGGATGATCCGCCAGCGCTGGTGGGCTGCCGCGGCAGCAATTGCCCTGCTGCTGGTCGGAACGGTTTTTTGGCTGCGCCCGCTGCCGGAAGCTGCGATGGCTGCCGGGCCCTCCGTTGACTACAACAGCGAAGCCCTGCTGGCGGAGCTGGAAGCGGAAGACATTAATGCCTACATCAGTGATCAATTAGAAGATTTTGAGACGGAGCTTTACGCTACGGTTTCAGCAAACGAATAAAGTAATGAAACAGCTTATCCTCTTACTGGGCCTTTGTCTATTTTCCCTCACCAGCCAGGCGCAGCCTGGCGGCAGGGACGGGGAAGATCGCCTGGAAGTTCGGGCCGAACGGTTGGAGCGGGTAAAAGCCGCCCGGCAAGCCTTCATCGCGGAGGAACTCGCACTCAGCGCAAAGGAGGCGGCAGCTTTCTTTCCGGTCTTCTGGCGCTATGAAGAAAAAATGCGGAGCGGAATGCCCCGCCGGGAACGTGATAAACAGCAAGCCGGCAGAACTGACCTGACGGAAGCAGAAGCCCTGGCCCTGATGCGTAGTTATCGCCAGCACCGCCAGGAAATGGTGGATTTGAAAACGGAAGCCGAGAACGCTTTTCTGAAAATTCTGCCGGCGACCAAGGTTATCCGCCTGCCGGAAGTGGAGAAGGCTTTCCGCAAGCGCCTCTGGGAGCGGGCGAAAGGCTTGCGCGAACAACGTAGGAACTAAAAACCATTTGTCGGAAGAAAGCCCCTGCCAATAGCAACTTTTTGACGGCCCAAATCGTATTTTACCCACCAGAGCTTCAGCCAATGGCGCATGTCGCTACGCCGAAGCCGTGAAATGCTTTATGAGCAAAAGAAGAAATGAACAGCGTGACCTGGCGCTGAAAGCCCTGGTGGCCCGCTATGAGGCCGCTACCGCAGGTAACCACAACCTTTTCCTCTCCCAGGAAGAGTTCGACGAATTGCTCTCTCATTATTACGAGCAGTTTGATTTTGATCGGACCCTCCAGGTAGCAGACCTCGCCATTGCGCAACACAACTTCTCTCCGGAATTTTATAAGTGGAAGGCCCTCATCCATAAGATCAACCTGGAGGAGGATGATGCTTTTGATGCCCTGGAAAAGCTCTCCATTTACGCCCCGAACGATGAGGAAGCCCTGATGTTGCGCCTGGAAGTGCTGACGCACTTCGAGCACCGGGAGCTCGCCCGTGAAGTGCTGGACCAACTCCAGAGCCGGGTGGAAGGGCCCGAAAAACAAAGCTTGCTGGCCTTCTTTGACGGCCTGCTGCTCATGCAGGAGTTCCGCTACGAAGAAAGTTTTGCGGCCCTGTGCGATGCGGTGCGGTTGGACCCCCGCCAGGAACCCGCCCTGGAGGAACTGCTGAACGCCCACGAGTTCTTGGGGCAACGCAAGAAGCTCTATCAGCTTTTTGAAAAACTGCTCGCTCAAGACCCCTTCAATGACCTGCTGTGGTACTATTCCGGCCTCTGGCACGATGATGCCGGTAACGAAGAAGCCGCGCTGGATGCCTTCGCTAACGCCCGTTCCCTGGGAACAGCCAATGCTGCTTACGATCTGGAGTTTGCCGACAAGCTGTTTGACCTCGATCGCTACGAAGAAGCACTGAAGGCTTACGTCGCCTACTTCGAAGCGGAAGGCGCTGAAGAAAGTTACGAAACCTTTATGCGAATGGGCCGCTCCTATCAGCTGCTCGGCCAGCTGGAACCGGCTAAAGCCGCCTACTTTAAGGCCATCGAACTGAACGGAGACGCTTACGATATCTTTCAGCACCTGGGAGAGTGCTTCGTCGCCGAAGAAAAGTGGGGCATTGCTGCCTATAATTATGGTCGTGCCGTAGAACGCGAAGGCCATACGCCCGAGTGTTGGTTGGGACTGGCCCTTTGTCATGCGGCCACCAACGAAGGTGAGGAGGCGGAATACGCTTTCCGTAAAGCCATTGCCATGGATGATCGCTACAGCGATGCCATTGTTGCCCTGGCCGTATTCCTGATCGATCAGGGTCGCGAAGGGGAAGCATTTGCCCTCATGGAGGAAACAGCTGAGCGGTACGAAGATGCGAACCTTGCCTACGGCATCGTGGCCGTCAACCTCATGTCCAACCGCCGCAAAGCGGCGATGGAACACCTGAACCACGCCCTGCGGGAATATTATGACGGCAACTACCTGTTGCTGGATTTCTTTCCGGAGTTGCGCAACGATCGGGAAATCAACGCTATTTTCGAACTTTACCGGCCACGCTGATACACTGACAGACCATCAGTCCGGCTTGCCGGCACCAGCCTCCAGTTGATTGACCAGCAGGTAGACCGCCGCCCCGAGGGCTACGGCAACGTTCATGGAAGTGTTCTGCCCGTGCATGGGCAGGTGGACACTGTGGTGGCTGCAAGCCAGGATTTCGGGGGAGATGCCCGCGTCTTCTGCCCCGGCAATCAGAATTACTTCCTGTTCTCCGGTAGTTACTGCGGGCGGTAGCTGGTAGTCGAGCAGGGAGCTGCTTGCACTCGTAATTTCGAGACTGAGAATGTAAGCTCCGGCAGCCCGGCAACGCTCCAGGTACGCCACGGCGTCCGCAACGTAATGGTACGGCACGTGCCGTACGGTCGATCTGGCCGTCTTGTTTATTTTAGCATTGGGTGGTTGAGGAGTACTCCCCGCTAAAACCAGGCCGGCGAGACCCGCAGCATCAGCCAACCGAAAAACGGAGCCAACGTTGCGCGGATCTCGCCAGCCTGGGCAAAGTACCCGGATGGGGTAGCGTTTGCCGGAGGTCGGTACTTCGTGGTGCGTTAACTGATGCACCGGGTCGCCGTATCGAAAGAAATAAGTTCAATTTCAAAAATGAGTCCGGAGTTCGGGCAGATTTGTCCGGAGCCGGTAGGGCCATACCCAAGGGCGGAAGGCACGAACAAAGTAATTTTTCCGCCTGCACCGATCAGGGGGATACCTATTTGCCAACCAGGGATGAGCCGGTTGAGGCAGAAGGGCCGGGGGTCACCGATCGTTTGATCGAAAATCTGATCGTTCGTCTGCCGGCCGGCGTAACGTACCACCACTTCATCCCGCGGGCCGGGCTTATCCACTCCGCCGGGTGCTTCGATAATGTAGCGCAGGCCACCTTCGCCCTCCGTAACGGTAAAGTTGTTGTCAGCAATGTATTGGTCGAGGCTAATAAGCCCGGCTTCTTCCGCACAGGTTTGATTATTACAACCCATCGCTAAGCAGACCAG
>JAUIIF010000220.1 GCA_030431945.1 Bacteroidia bacterium
ACCCAGGAGGTGGGCCGCACTTCTTCGGACGCTTTTGACGTATTTGGCGGAGCCGTCGATGGCACCGTTTACTACGTGCGCGGCGAGGGCGGTTGTATCACCAATACCGTACTGGCCGGCCTGATCGTTGACATCGATGCTGCAGATTGTGCCCCGGATGCTACGCCGGGCACCAGCTTTGAGGAAGGACTGGGGTCAACCAATGACTACGTGGATACAGGTGATCCGAACCAATTTCATGACCTGGAGAATAATCAGGGGCAACCCATGGTAAATTATGCCGCCAGAGGAAAAGAGTTAGGCGTAGAGATGGTTTTTATTCCCCAACGAATGGGTACCGGAGCCGGTATTGGTGCAACCGATGGGGACGCCATTGGCATAACAAATAACGCAGACTTCAACTTCCCCGATGGTTCTCAAGGCTTGGTGCTGGAGGACACGGATGGAGTCGTGGGAGCCTATTTGTCCCCTGTAGACATATCTGGATTATCAGGCGTGACTGTTTCCTTCGATTATTACATCAACCCTACTTCCTACGAAGCTTCAGGTACCGGAACGGATCGGGTATATGCAAGTATTGCCAGTAATCGTGTTGACCGAGAGGTTATTATCGATAGTAGGGCAGATGGCAGTGGTGGTTTGCCAGGCTTGGTTCTTGGGCAATGGACAAACTTCAGCTATACCATTACGGGAAGTTATGACACTCCGATACAATTGGCCTTTGCAGCAGACCTGGATGCCGGTACGGAAAGAATAATTTTTGACAACGTTTCTTTTTCGGCTGGTACCGTCGTTTGCCAGGATACGGAAGCGCCCGTGGTCCGCTGCCCCGATCCCATCAGTGTGGCGGGGGATGACGCCAGCTGTATGGCCGCGGTGGATTTTACGGCTACGGCCTTTGATGATTGTACCAGCACCGTGGCCATAACCTATTCCCAGGAGAGCGGTACCATGTTCCCCGTAGGCGCAACGCCGGTTATGGTGACGGCCACGGACGAATCGGGCAAAAGCTCGACGTGTACGTTTGAGGTCACGGTTAACGACGTGACGCCGCCCACCCTTGATTGCCCGGAAATCACCGTACAGGTAGATCCGGCGACGAACTGTGCGTTTGTAGCGGCAGATGACTCCCTCGATCCGCTGGCCAGCGACAATTGCGGTGCGGCCAGTATCCTCAGTGCCAACGGCCTGCCTTCCCTGGCGGGGGATACCATCTTTCAGGGCACCACGGAAATTGTCTGGACGGCCACCGACCTGGCCGGCCTGACGAGTACCTGTACGCAAGTCGTGAACGTCATCGTTCCGCCCGGTTGTTTCGCAACCGGCGTTACCAGCCAGGATGCTTCCGATTTTGCCAACGTGACGGCTACGCCCAACCCCTTCCGGGCCAGTACGACCATTTCCTTCCAGTTGCCGTTTACGGCTGAAGTCGGGGTGGATGTGTTGGACGTGAGCGGTCGCGTGCTTCAGTCGGCTACGGTCCAGCCTGCGGGCAACCGTACCTACGCCTGGGAATGGAAGGCAACGGATGCTGCCGGCGGCCGGGCACCGGCCGGTGTTTACTTTGTGCGCCTCCGGGCACAAGGCCAGGTGTTCACTCAACGGGTAGTGTTGCTGCGGTAAACCCAACCGGAGTAAAAAAAAGTAAATTTTTTTTCGCGTGCTTCTGCTTGGTTTTCAATGGCCTAGCAGGAGCACGCAAAAAAAAGTGAAACCTTTATCTCCGGAACACTTGCAAGGGTCGTTCTGCTGCCCCTATATTTGCGCAGCATTTGGGAAAGCGGTTAACGAAACGCAGACATTTCTCAGGCGCTGAAAAGACTACTGGTCTGGTAGTTCAGTTGGTTAGAATGCCGCCCTGTCACGGCGGAGGTCGCGGGTTCGAGTCCCGTCCAGACCGCTTAAGCCGCTCCTTTTTGGAGCGGCTTTTTGCGTTTATGGCGGTTTTATTGGGGTTGAGGGTGTTCTTTATTTGTGGCCACTACGGCAGCTGGTTGTTTGTCAGTGATTGCCTCAGATAAAGGGAATACCCGATCTTTTATTTGCTGATTATACCTTTTACTATTTTACTGCAACCAAAAAGTTGCAATAGCACCCCTGCGATAAGTGATAACCAGTGAACAAACATCATAAAGAGTTGGTCGCCAGGATCATAAAAGTTCGAGTTCGGATCATAGCTTAAGAGTATTCCAAGCGGTTCTTTCGTCAGGTAGAAGATAACAAAGCATCCCAGGCCGAAAAAGACCTGTATTAGGGGGGCGATGTTATAGTGGTGATTTTCCATTATGAAAATTTAGCAAAAACTGAAAGCTGAGTGGCCTAGCTGGTATTGGTTTAATGTCTGGCCGAACAAAACCAATGCATTTGACGGTGATGATGACCTACAAGTAGTTCAGACCACCCAATTACTGCGAATTTAAAGCACCAAGTTCTCCCAAAAAGCTTGAATCCGCATTTTAGTACGTGCGGTGGTATTCTAAGCGTTGGGCTTGTTTTTTTTTATCAAGCTTTACCTTGAAAAGCCCCTCTGTACGCTTCCCATTTACCGCTACCACCGATAAGTAGAAAGTGATCGTTATCTTACATCACCTTCCAAAATCGCACCACATGCGTAAATCAAGATTCACTACCGATCAGCAGCGCGCCATCCTGGCTGAATGGGATGCGGGGAGTTCCGTTGAAGAACTCGTACGCAAACACCAGCTCAGCGCTGCCACCCTGTACAAGTGGAAAAAAGCACACGCCATCGAGGCCGACGACACAGCACGTGAACTCAAAGAGTTGCGCGAGCAGAATGTCCGCCTCAAAAAGATGTTCGCCGAACTTAGTATGGATCACGGTATTCTCCAAGAGGGGTACGACATGCTAAAAAAGTGGCAAGCCCAAGACGCCAAGAAAAAATGATCGACCGGGTAATTTCTCACAGTCGGATGGAGGACGGCTGCTCGCGCAGTCTTCGTAAAACTTGTCGTGTCTTGGGCTTTCGCCGAGCTACTTACTACTCCCGCCGTCAGGGCCACCGTCCTGAAGAAGTGGATGCCGAACTGAGTGATTTGTTGCGGCGGACCGCTAGTCGCTTTATTTGTTGGGGCTTCTGGATGATTTTCTGGTATTTGCGCCGCCAGAACCTGATACAGGATAACCATAAACGGGTGTACAGACTTTGGAAAGCAGCCGGACTGAACCTGCGCATGCCTCCTCAGCGTCCGCGTATCCGGCGGGAATACAACGCCTTGCTCGTACCCCATCAAATCAATCAAGGCTGGGCGATGGACTTTGTCAGCGATTGGGTGGTCGGGCCGGATAAGCAGTCTGTACGTATCATTAACATCATGGATGAGTGTTCCCGCCGGGCCTTATGGACGGAAGCCCATAGCAGCATTTCGGCTAAGAAGCTCATTGAGGTGTTGGAAAAATTGATTGCCTGGCGAGGCGTACCAGAATACATTCGTTGCGACAACGGTCCTGAGTTCATCGCCGCCAGGCTGAAAGACTGGGCGCAACAGCATGGTATCGAGCTGCGGTACATCCAGCCCGGTAAGCCATCGCAAAATGGTCTTATCGAGCGGCTGAACAAGACGCTTCGAGTCGAGTGTCTGAACCTGAGCTGGTTCAACTCTCTGGATGAAATCAACTCAGAACTACAAGAATGGAGTGTGGTCTATAACGGACTACGTCCCCATCAGAACTTGGGCTACCTGACCCCTATGAGTTACGAAAAACTAAACGAGAATTTCTACCAAAAGGCGGTAGCGGCGTAGGGGAAGCGTACAATGAGGGGATCGTTTGGGCGATTATGTTGATTCTTTTTTACAGTTCTAGGGGCTTAAAATAGCCAAGCCTACGATTAAGTGTATCATTTTCATATGCGTATTGTTCAAAATCCCACAGGTGATCTCCTAAGGATCCAATTTTATCGTATTGAGGGTTAGATCGACACACGATCCTCATCTTTTTGCTTATTTTTTGATTCTTTCCAATAACATACATAGTGTATCCATCCAGAAAAGATGAAGTAGGAACTTTGAAAATCGGTTCATCCCAAAAATCGAATTCTTCATACATGGACTTTACGGTATTCCATTGATCTCTATCTAACTGTCGAAAATAAGTTTCTCTACCTAATGATGATTTTTTGGTGCTCTTGTTGAATGCATAAAAACTTGAGTCAACTCTAAAGAATATCCTAGCATGAACATTCTCCCATGCAGAATAAGTCATCATTCCATATAGTTCATCAGACGACTCTTCAATGAATTTTCTTATTTCCAAGGAGTCAGCTAAAACCTGTAAGTCCTTTTGAATTTCATAAGATGTATCAGGTGTTGATAGGCTATCGTATGCCTTATCACAACTTTGAATAAAAACCAAGGTCGCAATTAGGAATAATATCCATTTTATGGTTTTGTACAGATTCATGTTTATTAGGTGTATGGTTCTGAATAGGATTCTTAACTGGTAATGACGTCTAAGTGAAATTGCTACTTGTTAACTTACGTGAATAGCAAATATTTTTCCTTTCAAATATACCTGTTTTTGACAAGCTCTAACTTGTACACTCAGAATAAAGAAGCGCCCGCACCACCAGTATGAGAGGGATAAGGAATACCAATTGTGCAACTCTTTGCGAAAATTCAATAATCAGATAGCTGTTACACTCCCTTATAACCGTTATTCCCTCATCTGAAAAACGCCCAGTCTCTTATTCCATTTTAAGAAAAGGACTTTTCTTTCTTTCAGTAGTTTATCAATTTGTTCGTCGCTTACGATAGGGTTGTCTGGATAATCAAAGTTGATGTAATCTTCGCATATCTCCAATTTCAACCTGATAGTAAGACCAAAGCGTGGGAGTTCATAATTAATAGCATGTGGAGCATGCTTTATAACAATATTCGTGTTATTGGAATCCTGATAAAACTGTTCAATTGCAATCTGAGGTAATACTACATGACTAACGTCTACCCACCCCTCATTTTCATACTTTAAGAAATAGGTTCTTCTGTTTTCCGTAGTGGGGCAGGCAAAAATATCCCCACAGGCATAACCGGGTAAATGAATTACAACTACATCTTTTTCTCTATAACCTTTAAATAAAGCCATTTGAAAAATGGGTTCTAGCTCATTTTCTGACGTACTAAATGCAATGTATCCGTTCCTAACGTCGATAATTTTTTTATAGGAGTCGTGAAAGTCACAAATCCATTCAGCTTTAATTAAAGCGAAATAATCTTGTATGTTTTTATCTTTTTCAACCACTTGCGCATTTATACTGGCCATAATCGCCAAGAGGATAACTGTAAATTTTAGTTTTTTCATGCGCACTGAAACTAACGATCTGCAAGTGGCTTGTGCCTGGAAGTGCACCTGAGCCTTTCGTGCATTGTTGAACTATATCTAAGCCGGAGTGGTTTGGGACAATTTGCGCGTAGCTAGCGTGGTTGCTGATGAGGCAAAAAACGTAGGCGAAGCCTTAGCTCGCGTCGGGTGGGTTAAGGGTCCCACCCGTAAGCAGGCTTTTTAACGAAATCAGCAGCCGCGATAGCAAGTGAAAAAGTCCCACCCCGCAGGAGCAACGAAGTTAAACCACTTTGACTTAGGTATAAGCTGCTACCGTAAAATACCATAATCTTAGAGACAAATCAAATCGACTTTCCCGTATCCAAAAAAACAGCACGTAGCCGGGCCTGCTTGGTCCGTCACCCTGCTGCCAATTTATCTGCGTGGACAACACCTATGAACCAAGGACAGCTCAGAAAGTATCACTCAGGCCTACTGCCTTACTGTACGATCCGGCCTTACTCTTTCACCATAACGGACTACAGCCCCCAGCATGTCGGTGGTAAAAAGTTGCAGAGCGGTGACGCAGCCATTTCTGATCTAACCCAACCAGTAACCTGCCATTGCTTCACTGCAAGGCGTCCACCAAATAAGCGATGCCGAATATCCAACCGGTAAACAGACAAGTATAGCCTAACGAATAGGCTAATGATTTGGCAATATCCCCTTTGGTTTCTTCAGTTTTACTGAAGACCAGTCGCAGCGCCCTGAAAAATACCCAGTAGAGCATGGCCAGAATGACAAAGAGGGAAAGCCACAGCATGGCTTCAAGCACCAGGAGCAGGACTAAAAAGATTATCGTCATTACTATCCACAGGATAATGGAAACAAGAACTCCTCCGGGGCCTTCACTAAGGTCAAGGCTAGGCATCGAGGTATAATCTCCCGTGGTGGATAATAAATCTCGGGAAGTAAGGTCCTTGTACTTAGGAAAATTGTCCACCAATCCTATTCCCTGATAAAGGCCGTAAACCATGAAGGTGAAAAGAAAAAGTCCAATGATGCTGAGTGATAGGTACAAGTTTGAAGTTACGGTCCGGTTGTAGTTGATACCCGTTAAGTAAACGGTCAGGATAGTTACGCCAACTACGATTAATGAAACGACGAAGACCGATTTTCCTCGTAAGTAGGTTGTATTTGCTTTCATTGTCGTCACTTGTTTAAGTGGTTTTACGCTGGGTTCTTATGATTAAAACAACAAGCGAAGGAACTAATACTTTCTTCTGATTAAGCCGAAAAAAACTACCCCCTCCCCACTAGCCAGGGTAATCGCAAGACCAGTAGTTCGTCGGCTGAGGCGAGAGCGAAGCGATCTGACTCGTCCGCCGAACGCCGGCTTTGCTAGCTGATCAATCGGCGGACGACCCAGCTCGTACCTCGCGTGTCGGCCGACGATCGACTTTGGGATTGTCCTCCCCACTAGCCCTTCCAACACTTTATGATGTAAAACGGGTAATTCTCGCTTACCTCCGTTACTTCAAACAAGCCGAATTTGCCGAACTCACGGTCGATGGTTTCGCGGTCATAAAAGAAGATGGTCACGCCGCCAAACATTTCGAAGCGATCTTTCCCTATCTGTGTGCCTTGCCTGTAAGTCGATGCCTCCTTGGTGATGGCCGTAAAGATCATGTATCCATTTTCTGCCAGCTGTTGGTAGCAGGCCTCGATCAGCTTGTGCCTTGCGGCCTGGTCCAGCAAATAGATTAGCCCGTAGCAAAAGATACCATCATATGAGTGGTGGTCATAGGGCATGTCCGTTACGGATCCGTAGTGGATGTTCAGGCTTTCCCCAAAATGCTCCTTAGCAATCGCGATGGCCGTTTTGGAAATCTCTATCCCCGTTACGGACATTCCACTTTCCAGGAAAGGTTTAGCATTCCGACCGTAACCGATGCCAGGAATCAGGACATTTTCAATGCCTTTCCGGCTAAAGAATTCATTGGCCAGGAGCGTTGATTTTGCGGGGGCCTGGCCCCACATTTCCCGTTTGTCTTTAAAGGCTTCTTCCCAGAATTCTGCCATGCTTCACGATTATAAATA
>JAUIIF010000221.1 GCA_030431945.1 Bacteroidia bacterium
CGCGGACGCAGGTGCAAGGGATAAGTCATAGTTCGTCGGCCGAGGCGGGAGCGCAGCGAGCTGGTGATGGCCCTGACACATTGGCGCCGCATGCTGGCGCAAAACAAGAAGACCGACCTGGTACGGTACCGGGTCGGTCTTCTTGTGTACAACAGCGGCCGGGAGGCCGCTGGATGCCGTGTGACTATTTCTTGGTCACGAGCTTGATGCCGAGGTCAAATTCGTCGTAGATCGTCTTATCACCGAGGTTGTCGATGAAAGAGCCGGAGCCGTAGCGTACGTCGAAGTCGGTACGGTCAAGTTTGAGATCAGCCGTAGCGGTGTAGACGCCGTCTGCCTCGGTAACCTTAGCGTTGAACTTGATGGTTTCGGTGCTTTCCTTGATGGTGATGTCACCCGTAATGCGGTAGTCACCCGGGGTACCACGGCTTACCACTTTAGTGATCTGAAAAGTGGCCGTTGGGTAGTTTTCCACACCGAAGAAGTCAGCGCTCTTCAGGTGGCCTTCGAGTTTTTCCGCCATGCCACCGGAGATGTCCGTGGCCTTGATAGTCGGCATATCGATGGAGAAAGAACCACCGGTAAGCATACCGTCGGTGAACTCAAGGCTTCCGTCCTTTACGGAGATGGTGCCTTCGTGGCTACCGGTAACTTTGTACCCTTTCCAGATAACCTGGCTGGCATCAGTGTCAACGGAAACCGCCATGGTAGTGGCCAGGAAAAGCGTGGTCGTAAGAAGTAAGAGTGACTTAAACATGATAAAGTTGTTTATTGATGGTTAATTGTTCCTTCCGGAGGAGATGACGGGGCTACCCGGGTCACCGGCTCCCCTACCCTCCTCGGGCACCTGCGGCCGCGCCCGACTGCTGCCAAAGGTAAGCAGCAGCCACACCCGCAGAATTAGATGTATATACATCATATCCCGTTACATGGTTTATGCTTTTGCGAAAAAAAGTGAACAAATAGGTAAAAATGTACGATTGAGGGGCAGCGGCGTACTAAACGGGCCTATTTTTAGCGTTAGCCGAGCAGGTATTAACGTTAACAACTAACCGTTATCTTGCCGCCCCTACGGGTGAGGTTTTCACCTTGGTACCTTCGTTTTACAACTGAATACCCACTATGCCACAGCTTTTTTCTCCGGCTTATCGTGCTTTACTCCCGATCTTAACTGCACTGCTCTTACTGCCCACGTCCTGGCTGTCCGGTCAGGCAACCACTGTTTACACGGACGCCTGGCGTACGTACAAGCAAGCGGAAGCCGACTATCAGGACAACCTCCTGGCTAAAGCCCAGCGGGAGTACGCTGAGGTGATCGAAATGCTCCTGCCCCTTCACCAGCCGGAGGCGGAGCTTCTGCGCCAGAAAGCCGAGCTCAACCAGGCAAAAATTGCCGTACGCCTGGGCAAGGCGGAGGGCGAAAAGCTCATTCTCGACTTCGTGCGCCGGTACCAGCCTGACCCGGTGGCCAATGAGGCCTTGCTGGAAATTGCCAACTACTACTTCAATGAAAACGAGCTGGACAAAGCCGTGGAGTACTACAAACGCGTTCCCGCCGAGCTGCTCAGCCCGGAGCAACGCGGAGAGCTGAACTTCCGGCTGGGCTACGCCAGCTTTGTCAACAAGAAATTCCCCGAGGCAAAGCGCTATTTCCAGTTCAGCAAGAGTACCCAGGGAGAGTTTTATTACCCGACCAACTACTACCTCGGGATAATTTATTTCTTCGAAGGGAATTATGATGCTGCTGTAAGTCAGTTTAAAATTGCCGAAAAAAGCCCGAAGTACGACGATTACATTCCCTACTACCTGACGCAGATTTTCTTTGCGCAGCGGCGGTACGACGAACTGATTGCCTACGCTGCTCCGATCCTGGGCTCCAACAGCCGGATCAAGAATGCCAAGGAGATGAGCCAACTGCTCGGTCAGGCGTATTTTGAGAAGGGCGACTTTGCCCGTGCCCGTCCGTTGCTGGAAACTTACGCCCGGAACAATCGGCAGATGGAAGAAGAACAACTTTATCAGTTGGCCTTCACGCAATATAAATTAGGAGACATGGAGGCTGCCGGCTCCACCTTCCGGGAACTTGCGGCCCAGAACAGCCTCGTCGGTCAGTCATCAAGTTACTACCTGGGAGACATTGAGCTGCGGAACGGAAACGGTAATGCGGCGCGGACGGCCTTCGGCACGGCCTCCCGCATGACGTTTGACCCCGCCCTGCAGCAGGAAGCCCTCTTTAATTACGCAAAGCTCAGCTACGAGCTGGGTTACCCGGCGGATGCCATCACTGCCATTCAAAGTATTCAACCCAGCAGCCAGTATTACCTGCAGGGGCAGGAGTTGCTCGGTGATGTCTTTGCCACGACGGAAGACTACCAGCGGGCGCTGGACCTCCTGGAACGGATGCCCAACCGCAGCCCGCGCCTGGAGGAAGCCTACCAACGAGCGGCTTTCAGCCGCGGGCTGGAGCTGATGAATAACGGAGACGAGTTACAGGCGAAAGCGCTGCTGGAAAAAAGCCTGCTGCGGCCCGTTAACTCCAGCTACCGGGCCCAGGCCCTATACTGGTTGGCCGACCTGGCTAACCGCCAGGAAGACTACACCACGTCCATTAACCTAACCAATCAGTTCCTCACCCTGGCCCGTGGGGTACAAGGGTTACCGCCCCAGTCTTCCCTCTATACCGGCAATTATCTGCAGGGCTATAACTACCTCAAGCAGAAAAACCACGCGGCCTCACTCGACTATTTCACCGCGGCCGTGGAGGGCATCGAACGCAACCTTCCCTACATTACCGATGCTGACGTGAGAGAGCGGGTACTTGGTGACGCCGTACTGCGCGCGGGGGATGCTTACTTCAGCCGTAACCAGTATGACCAGGCGGCACGCTTTTACGACGATGCCATCCAGCGCAGAACGAGTGGGTTTGTCTACGCCCTGTACCAGAAGGCAGTCATTGAAGGATTGCGCGGGCGCACGGCCAATAAAGTGCTCAACCTGGAGCAGCTGGTGCAGCAGTACCCCCGTAGTGAGTACGCTGATGATGCCTTATTTGAGCTGGCGGCAGCCTATCAGGAGCTGAACCGGCCTCAGGAGGCCCTGGCGCCTTTGCGGACCATTGTCAGTGACTACAAACAGAATTCTCCGCTCGTTAATCAAAGCCTGCTCAACCTGGGTCTGATCAGCTTCAACCTGGGCAACCAGGAAGCGGCCATTAACTACTACAAACAGGTCTTCAGTAATAACCCGACGGCGGAAGAGTCCGAGCGGGCCAAAGAAAACCTCCGGGAAATCTACGTGGACAAAATGGGACGCCCGGACCTGTTCTTCCAGTTCTTTGAGACCCTGCCGGGCCAGGAAGTGGACGCTGACGGCCGGGAAGCCATTACCTTTCAGGCAGCCCGAAATCAGTACGACAACGGCAATTACGACCGGGCGGCTACGGCCCTGACGGATTACCTGCGGCAGTATCCCAATACGCCAAATGCCCTGGCGGCAACCTTCTTCCGCGGCGACAGTTACGTCGCCCTGCAACGCTACAACGAAGCGCTGACTGATTTCGAACGGGTAGCCAACGCCGGCCCGAGCGGCTACTACCTGCCCGCCCTCAACAAAGGCAGTCTGATTGCCTACCGCCACGTCAAAGATTACAACCGGGCCGTGCGGCTCTTCTCGCAGTTGGAGCAGGCGGCCCCTTCAGAAGACATTCGCCTGGACGCACAGGTCGGCGTCATGCAGTCCGCTTACCAGCTCAATGATCAGCGAACAGTGGAGGACTACGCCAACAAAGTAGCTGCCAACCCCTCAGCAGCCGCCAACCAGCGGATGACGGCCAACTTTTACGTTGGAAAAATTGCCTACGACCGCCGGGACTACCGGGCGGCCCTGCCGGCGCTCAACCAGGTAATTGCCAACTCTGATGATGAGCGGACCGCAGAGGCCCGCTACCTGCGCGCCAACATCGCTTATCTGCAGGGGGAGCTGGACAAAGCCGTAGACCTCAGCCTGGAAGCGAACCGGGAAAGCTCCGGGTACCCGTACTGGGTGGCTAAGACCGTCCTGGTACTTTCGGATGCCCTGAAAGATCGTGGTGGTGATGACCTCTACAACTCCCGGGCAGCCCTGGAGGCACTACTGGAAAATTACAACGGAGACGCTGCCATCATTGCGGAGGCACAGCAGCGGCTGGCCGTAGTTAACAACCTGATCAACGCGGGCAGCCGCATTAATAATTCACCGACCAACACCAACCGGTTTGAAATCGATAATGGCGGAGGGGAATAGCGCCTGCGGCAGCCGCCAGCGACTAAAATTGCCGGCCCTGATCCGCAAGCCGTTACTCATCTCCTTCTTTTCCCTCCAGCCTAAGCAATCATTTTTTATGTTTCGTCAATTTCTCTACATCTGCGGTTTGATTATTGCCGCCTCCACCTGCCTGTCTGCCCAAACGGACCTGGACGATAATTCAGTGACCGTTGTCTCCAATTTTGAAGCCCGGTTGACGGAAGCCAGCCGCATCAGGGTTACCGGAGTTACCCCGCCCGCAGACACCAACCGCCGTCGTTTACAGTACCTGGTCGTTGACCGGCCCATTGCCATCGAGTACCCGGCCCCCGTTATTCGCCCCCGTGGGGTGGCCCGGGATAAAACCCCGGAAAGTAAGAATGGCTACGTGGCCATCGGCGCCGGTTTTCCCGGCGCCCTCTACGGTGACCTGAGCTACGACCTCAGTGCCGTAGAAAATGCAGACCTGGGTATTTTTGCCCGCCACCACAGTTTCAACAACAACGGTAAGGTGGAAAATCAAAAATCCAGCGACACCGAATTCGGGGTGGAAGGCACCTACCTTTTTGACCAGGGCTTTGCCGTCGGTGGAGGAGCAAAGTATACGAGTCAGAGCCGCTACTACTACGGCTACAACTTTCCGGAAGTAGAAACGGACTCAATTCCCAGTTTTACTGATGATCAGGTACGGCAGCGTTTCAACATTTTCGATGTCCACGGGGAAATCTTCAATGGCGTCCGTACGGAAGCGGACTTTGACTACAAGGCCGGTCTTGCCCTTTACCTCATGGATGGTAACCCCGCCGTACGGGAAACCGGAATTGACCTGAACATCCAGGCCACCAAGTGGATTTCGGATAAGCAACCACTTGACTTTAAACTGCGAACGGATTTCACCACGTACAAGGACACCAGTACCCAGAACCTGAACAACATTTACTTCAGCCCCAGCTACACGACCAGCATCGCCGGCCGGTACCGCCTGAAAATCGGGGTTAACCTGACCAGTCAGGATGATGACTTTGATGTTTTCCCGGACGTGAGCCTCAGCGCCCCGGTCATTGACGGCCTGCTCTCCGCCTTCCTCGGGGCTGAGGGTAGTTTGCAGAAAAACAACCTGCGTAGCCTGAGTGGATACAACCCCTGGGTGCGTACGCGCCTCCGCATCCGCAACTCCGAATACACCCGCCTCTACGGCGGGGTGGAAGGCACCATTTCCGGCATCTCCTACCGGGCGGAAGCCAGCTACAAGATTGTGGACAACCTGGCCACCTACGTACTGGATCGCCGCACCGCCATCCCGCAATTCCAGGTGGTCTACGACGATGGCAACATCTTTACGTTGCAGGGGTCGGGCACCATGGAACTCATCAAAGACCTGAAGTTTAACGCCACGGTTGCCCAGCGCTTCTACAGCCTGGAAAATCAGGAAAAAGCCTGGCACCTGCCCAGCTTCAGCCTGACTGCCGGTGCCAACTACAAACTGGAAAAGCAGAACGCCACCATCGGTGCTGATTTCTACATGGAAAATGGCTTACCGTACCGGGACAGTGAAGGCACTGCCCAGAACCTGAGCCCGCTGCTCGATTTCAACCTGAACGGCGAATACAACTTCAGTGAGAATTTCGGTGCCTGGATCCAGGTGAACAACCTGCTGGGAAACAACCGGGAGCGGTTTGTGCAGTACCCCATGATTGGCGTCAACCTGCTGGTGGGCGTAAGTGCTAAATTTTAGCAGCGTTTGCGGGAGCTTATCCATTACGTAATTACCGGGTAATTCTGCGGGGAATGCCGGTAATTGCCCGCGTCATTCCGGGCGGCGGTGCGCAGGTGCAAGGGAAGGAACGGGGAGAGCAGACCGGGCGTGATTGGTCTTACCTTAGGCTTTTGGCCCCACGGAGGGAAGGAAGAAATTCTACCCCACATTGCGGCAGTGATAATTACCTCCAGACGGAAGAACTACGCTACCTTCGCTCCCATGAAGACCGAGTTGAACCAACTTTACGCCCAGGAGCCTTTATCCAGAGACATGGCCTACGATACCCTTTCCAGGATTGGCAACGGGGAAGCGGGAGAAGCGGAAATCGCCGCCGTCGTTTCGGCCATTAATATGCGACCGGCCGTCCTTTCCGAAATTCAGGGGTTTCGTGACGCGATGCTTGACCTGGCCCTGCCCATCGACTTGGAGGGACGGGTGTCAATTGACATTGTCGGGACGGGCGGAGACGGCAAAAACACCTTCAACATCAGTACTTTATCGAGTATGGTGGTGGCGGGTGCGGGCTACCTGGTAACGAAGCACGGTAGTTACGGTGTCAGCAGCAGTGTAGGCAGCAGTGATGTATTGCTCGCCCTGGGTTATGAATTCACCAGTGACCGGGATACCCTGTTGCGGACCCTGGACCGGGCCGGCATTTGTTTTTTTCATGCTCCGCTTTTTCACCCGGCGATGAAGAACGTTGCGCCCGTCCGGCGATCGCTTCAGGTACGCAGCTTTTTCAATTTACTCGGTCCGCTGCTGAATCCGGCCAAGCCAAAGTACCAGCTTTTTGGCACCTACAACCTGGAGGTATCCCGCATTTACGATTACATCCTGCAGGACATGACGGACCGGGACTATACCATCGTTCACGCGCTGGATGGATATGACGAAATCAGCCTGACCGGCCCGGCCAACGTCCGGAGCCGGACGCGGCAGCGCCTGCTCTACCCTGCTGACTTTGGGTTGCCGCAGCTTGAACCAACCTCCCTGCACGGTGGTGACACCGCGGAGGAGGGCCGCAAGATCTTCCTTGACGTGCTGGAAGGGCGGGCCACGCCCGCCCAACGGCAGGTGGTATGTGCCAATGCCGGGCTCGCCATACAAACGATTAAACCGGAACAAAGCCTCCCGGACTGCGTTGCAGAGGCAGCTGCCAGTCTGGAAAGTGGTAAGGCCCGCGAGGTATTGAAGCGTCTCGTAGCGTAAGCCAGCCGGCTCTTCCTTCCTTACGCTGCACCTGCGGCCGCGCCACTAAAGTTTCGCCCCCTGATTCCCCAAGCACCGTCAGTAACAACCAGGAGTTCTTCTCCGGTCAGTAC
>JAUIIF010000869.1 GCA_030431945.1 Bacteroidia bacterium
CGAGCTGGCGGCGGAATGTTACCAGAAAGCCGTGACGTTTACCGGCCTGCAATTGGTCGAAAGCCGGCGGGTAGCCAACCTGTACCCCCTGCAGGCATTGCTCCTGCAGGAAACCGCCCGCAAGGACGGGCTGGCGCTCCGCAACGGCCTCCCGGACGTTCCTGCGGGCGGACAAAACAAATACCTGACCTCCCGCCTGACGTTTGATCAGCAATGGGCATCTCACCCCGCAGTCGAAGATCGCATCAGCCACCTGAACCTGGCCGCAGAAGCTCCGGTGGAGACAACCGCAGCCCTGGCCATCACCCTGCTTACTGCGCCGCAGGAACGGGAAGAGGCCCTGACCGGCTTAGTTACCCGGGACTACCCGGACAGCGAATCCTTCCCCCAACTCTCCCCCGCAGAAAGTCGGCAGTTTTTGCTGGAGCAGGAGGACCAGAATGAGCTTCCGGGCCTGTACAATGGTTATTACGATGCCTATAACCTGATTCCTGAAGCCCCGCTTCCGGCCCCGGCAACGACCGTCATCCCGCCCGCTGACCTTTTCAGCTCCGCTGCCGTTAAGCGGGTCAACGAGTTGACGGTGCTTGATTACGACCTTATCATCCTGACCGCAATTACCAAGCGGGAAATCGACCTGAAGACCTTTGATTACGATGGCCAAAAATACCGGCGCCGGCAAGCCGAAGCCTTATTGTCCGACCTGCAGAACCAAGCCGAAAAGCTACGCGAAGCGGTAGCGCAACACGAGCAGGAGGTCATCGCCAGTGTCCTGGCGGCGGCGGGGACGACGGAGCAGGCGGCGGCACTCCGCGGTCGTTTTGCCGACTTTGTCGCCGCAGATGGCGACTATAAGCGACTACTGGCGACCCTCACCGCGGTCCAGGAAGAAGGCACCTTCCTGCAGGAGACGCTCCCATACGACGCTATCCGGCACCGCATGATTAAGTTTGATGCCCGGGTGGCGGACTTCCGCCAGGCCCTCAGCGAGGCCTTGGAACACCCCGTGTACGCGCTTGCCGTCAATCCCGTAATCCGGGAAGATGCCGACAAATTTTTAGCCCGTGAGCAGTGGACCTACTTTCGCAAAGACCACTACGATGAAGCGGCGCTGGAAGTGCTGTCCATCAACCTCACGAACCTGGAATTCCTGCTTAACCGGGGGTACTGGCTCGGTAAACGTGCCCTGCTGCAGGAGATGGCGGCTGTCTGGCAAAGTGCCTAAAGGTCCTTGAAGTACCAGTAGACCTTACTGCCGGGTACCGCACGGAAGGAAACGCCCGCTTCAAAAGTGTCCGTCTGGATTCGGTACGCCCCCTTCCGGCCGGTTACGGTAAGCCATTCCCCGTCCAGATAAGCACTGGCTACTCCATCCTCGT
>JAUIIF010000222.1 GCA_030431945.1 Bacteroidia bacterium
CCTGGATGATCGGACATACCCCCGGCGGCGACAAATTACAATTGAGTAAAACATTACCGAAGATGGGAATCCCGTCGCATTCCGTCGTAGTAATCAGGTTGGTGATGGAGATGCCGATCTCCAAGGACGAGATCGTCGTAGAACTGGAAGAGCAGGGAAGGTCCGGTACGGTAAAGTTATGGAGGTAACCTTCATTTACGCTGGGGAGGTTGTTGTGGGACCAATCGTTCCGGTCTGGTCCTATTACCGCCTCCGCCACCCTTTGGCAAATTACGAAAGTGATTTCGTCCGCTTCGCAGTCAAATAATTCTCCGGTACACGGTTCACAAATGCTGCCGTCACGCATGAGGACAACTTCCGTATCGTTGATCGTACATGGATTGCCATCGTCACAGGCTCTTGAGAGAGTTGGCCCGGTGGTGCAATCCGTCTGTACGCCCATACAGGGCACACAAACGGAACCATCGCAATCAAGGATGGTTTGCTCGTCATTGACAGTGTTCGGATTGCCGTCATCACAGGCTACTACGCTGGTGTTACCCGTGCCGCAGTCTTGAGGAGTTCCCGCACACGGCAGGCAGATGCTTCCATCACTATCCAGAACCGTTTGCACGTCCCCGATGGTACAGGGGTTATTGTCATCACAAGGCAGCACGGAGGTAGCCCCGTTAGTACAATCTGTAGACGTTCCCATGCACGGCACACAAACGGAGCCGTCACAATCCAGAATAATCTGTTCGTCGTTGATGGTGTTGGGATTACCATCATCACAAGCCACTACACTAGTGGTTCCCGTGGCACAGTCCTGAGGAGTACCGGCGCAGGGTACACAAATACTTCCGTCTGCATCAAGAACTGTCTGAACATCGTTGATCGTACACGCATTTCCGTCATCACACGGCAGTAGGGAGGTGGAGCCATTGGAGCAGTCCACGGGAGTTCCCATACAAGGGACGCAAACGGAACCGTCACAATCCAGTATGGTCTGCTCGTCACCGGCGGTATTGGGGTTGCCATCGTCACAAGCGACTACCCTGGTGGTGCCCGTGGCACAGTCCTGAGGAGTGCCGGTACACGGCACACAGACACTTCCGTCTGCATTTAGTACGATTTGTGTGTCGTTGAGGGTACATGGGTTGCCGTCGTCGCAGGGTAATACGGTGGTGGTACCATTAGAACAGTCGACGGGGGTTCCCTGACAAGGAATACAAATAGAACCATCGCAATCGAGAATAGTCTGCTCATCATTGACGGTGTCAGGGTTACCGTCATCACAAGTAACTACGGTAGAAGTTCCGGAAGCACAATCAAGCAGGGTTCCCTGACAAGGAATGCAAATAGCCGCCGGATCACACGCTTCAACGGCAATTTGATCATTCAGCGTACAAGGGTTGCCATCATCACAAGGAAGCATGATGGTATCGGTACAGCTTTCCGGGACATACATCAGCGTGAGGCAAATTTCGTATTCAACCGCGACACTGCCACTGGTAATCGCTGCACCGTCAGAAGGACATCCTGAATAATGGGGCAAACTCCCGGCGGAGAAAGATTACAGTTCAGGAGCACATTGCCAAAAATCGGAATCCCGGTACAGGGCGTTGCCGCGACTAAGGAGGTAATCGAGATGTCTACTGCCATCGAAGAGATGGTAGTGGAAGGAGAAGCACAGGGAAGAGCGGGAATCGTAAAGTTGTGGAGGTACCCTTCATTTACAATCGGAAGGTTGTTATGCGACCAATCGTTTCGATCAGGGCCAATTAATGCATCACTTACCGTCTGGCAAAGGGTAATCGTAATTTCAGCTGCTCCACAATCAAATTGGTCACCACTACAGGGAACACAAACACTACCGTCACGATTAAGAATTGTTTCGGTGTCATTGATGGTGCAGGGGTTACCGTCGTCACAGGGCACCACCGTGGTCGGTCCGGTAGTACAATCCGTAAGTTGCCCCGAACAAGGAATGCAAACGGAGCCGTCGCAATCCAGAATGGTTTGCTGGTCATTGATGGTATTCGGGTCACCATCATCACAGCTTACGGTACTGGTGGTACCCGTGGTACAATCCTGAGGGGTGCCGGAACAGGGGACGCAAATACGGCCATCAGCATCGAGTACAGTCTGAACATCGCCGGTGGTACAGGGGTCCCCGTCGTCACACGGTAAGGTACTGGTGGTGCCGTTGGAACAATCTACGGCATCCCCCGAACAAGGAATGCAAACGGAGCCGTCGCAATCCAGTATGGTTTGCTGGTCATTGATGGTGTTCGGGTCACCGTCGTCACACGGTAAGGTGCTGGTGCTGCCGCCAGAACAGTCTGCCGGCGTACCACTGCAGGGTACACAGATGCTGCCATCCCGGTTCAGAATGGTTTGGACGTCACCAGTAGTACAAGGATCACCATCGTTGCAGGCCACCACGGTGGAAGGGCCAGTGGTGCAATTACTCGGTGTGCCCATGCAGGGAACGCAGATTGTCCCGTCACAATCCAGGACGGTCTGTTCGTCATTAAAAGTATCAGGATCTCCATCGTCGCAGGGAAGAACACTGATGATACCGTTCGAGCAATCCATCGGGAGCCCGGCACAGGGAATGCAAATGACGCTTGGGTCACAGGTTTCCACCGTCACTTCGTCAAATTCCGTACAAGGGTCTCCGTCATCACACGGCAGCACGGTCACATCAGTGCAGGCGGCTACCTGGGTGCCGGCACAGGGGACACAAACAATAGAATTGTCGCAGGCTTCTACGGTCTGTTGATCATTGTCCGTACAGGGGTCCCCATCATCGCAGGGGAGTACAACCACTCCGGTACACGCAGGGGCTACGGTACCGGCACAAGGGATGCAAATAATGCTGTTGTCACAGTTTTCAACGGTCTGAACATCATTGACGGTACAAGGATCTCCGTCATCACAATTGACGACTACGGTGTTACTGCAATCCGCACCGGTAATACCTGCGCAGGGTATGCAGATGATGCTGTTGTCGCAAGCATCTACTTGCGCAGCGTCGTTAGTGGTGCAGGGGTCTCCGTCGTCACACGGAAGGCTAACCGTATTCGTGCAATCTGCCGGTACATCCTGATCGTAAACATAGGTAATACAGATGTCGTAAGTAACGGCAACGATCCCGCTGCTGATGGCCATACTTGTAGAAGGACAGGCCGCGGAGAAGTCGGTAGCCGGAATGATGTCAACCCCAATTATATCGTTAGTACCAATGGCATTACAGTCGGAAACGACCAGGGAATAACTCCCGGTAGTCGTCACTCCTCCACCAAAGGTTCCGCATCCGGCGGTCAATACATCCTGAATGATTGGACATACCCCCACCGGCGCAAGGGAGCAATTAAGGAGTACGTTACCAAACAGCGGGACGTTGGTACAGGCCGCATTAGTATTGATGCTGTTGATGTCAATGTCAATGGTGACGGACGTAAGCCCCGGTGCTACTATTCCGCAGGGCAGGCTGGGTGGTGGGAAATTATGGAGATAGCCTTCATTTACGTTAGTCTGCGTAGCGTGAGCAAAATCGTTGCGGTCAAGATCAAGGGTGGCATCTCCCGCCGTCTGACAAACCGTGACGGTGTACTGGGCAGCTGCCTGGCCGGGCAGGACACAGAGTAACAGCAGGAAAAATAAGGCTGAACTGTATTCTTTGACCAGGCATTTTGAACCCCCGGCGCGATTCGTGGGCCATGGGGAGGTTACAAGACTAGCCCAGTTGTCAACACGCAAAGAATAAATCATACTGCTTATTAGGTCACTTCATCACCGACGGCTTAATTGATACCAATCGCTGTTTAATCGTCTGTCAGGCTGAATCTTTGCTGGCAATCAGGACGTTGATGATGGAAGACCTTCAGTACGGGGTGTTGTATCGAAGGCAAAATCATGATCGAGTAGTTACCAATTGCCAATCCTCACATTTATTGGGTTCAAAGTTACCATGTATTCAAAAGGGATGTGTGTAAGAGCACTATACAACAACTGTACGGTTCGGAATAAATAGTAAAAAGCTGGGCAAGGCGTGATATTTTTAAGGGTAAATGGCGGGAAAAGCCGATAAAACCCTTGTTTTGGCTGCTTTTGTTCCGGATGCAGCTCCTGGCGCAGGAGGAGAAATCAGGAGTGGGTTCGGACAGTTTGTGCCTGATGTATGGGTATTGTAGTGGGGAATACCGGAGGGAATTCAGCAAAATGAGGCAGGGATAAGGAAGATTCAGGCCCGATCTCGCTGTGAAAAAAAGAATCCTGCCGGTGCTTCCTTCGCCAATCGTCACAATTACCGCGGTCTGTTTCTCTTTCAACGTTCTTTGCACCGGCGTCCGCGCCCAAAAGATTACCTTGCGCAAAATCCAACTGAATTACCAATGATTAACCGCCAACAAATTCTTGCCAAACGCCCCGTAGGCATGCCTGCCGCCGATACCTGGACCCTGACGGAAGCTGAGGTGCCGGAACTGAAAGAAGGGGAAGTGCTGATCCGTAACCACTACATTTCGCTCGACCCGGCCATGCGCGGCTGGATGAATGATGCACGTTCCTACATCCCACCAGTACAATTGGGCGAGGTAATGCGTGCCGGCACGGTAGGCGAGGTGGTCAAGGCGGGCAGCCAGGCTAAATTTAAGGTGGGTGATGTGCTGTCTGGCTGGGGTGGTGTCCAGGAATATTCCATCACCGACGGTACCAATTATTATCAGGTCGATACCCGCCTGGCTCCGATGCCGACGTACATCGGTACGCTGGGAATGCCCGGCATGACCGCCTATTTTGGCATCCTCGAAGTGGGAAAGATAAAGGAAGGCGAAGTCGTCGTCGTCTCAGGTGCCGCTGGCGCCGTAGGCTCCATCGTGGGGCAGATTGCCAAGCTGAAAGGGTGCCACGTGGTTGGTATTGCCGGCGGACCGGAAAAGTGCCGTTACGTCGTAGAAGAATTGGGTTTTGACGCCTGTATCGACTACAAAAACGAGCAGGTGGCAGCTGGCCTGAAGGAACATTGCCCGAAGGGATTGGACGTTTATTTCGATAACGTTGGGGGCGATATTCTCGATGCCTGCCTGGCGCGACTGAAAATGCGCGCGCGCATCGTTATTTGCGGGGCCATCAGCCAGTACAACAATAAAGAAAATGTACAGGGGCCAAAAAATTATCTTTCACTACTGGTAAACCGGGCCACCATGCAGGGCATGGTCGTTTTTGATTTCGCCCCGAAATACGGCGAAGCCGCCCGGCAAATGGGCCAGTGGATGCAGGAGGGTAAACTCAAGAGCCGGGAGGACATCTACGAAGGCATCGAAAATTTCCACGCCACTTTTACCCGCTTATTCACCGGCGATAAGCAAGGAAAGCTGATCCTGAAGATCATTTAAGAGCGGTGGCACAATAGGGTAAACGTTTACAATTCGTCCGCATTTTCCTTTACCCAGGCCGCTCTTTCCAGAATGGCTGCTTTTTGCTCCCCCGAATACCGATCCCAGGTCTTGTACATAAAGGCCATGCGGAAGTTGTTACTGAACTGCTCCCGGTGGCGATCAAGAAAATCCCAGTAAAGACTGTTGAAAGGACAGGCCCGCGGGCCTGTCTTTTCTTTCTTTTGGTAATGACACCCTTTACAGTAATCGCTCATCTTATCGATATAGTTGGCACTACTGCAATAGGGTTTAGTGGCGACCAGCCCTCCATCCGCCCGCTGGCTCATGCCACGGGTATTGGTGATTTCCACCCATTCGATGGCGTCGACGTAAATGCCCAGGTACCAGGCATCAACTTCGTCGGGGTGGACCCCGAGCAGCAACGCAAAGTTTCCGGTCACCATGAGCCGTTGAATATGGTGGGCGTAGGCCAGGTCAAGACTCTGGTTAATGGCGTGCTGAAGGCAGTTCATTTTCGTTGCCCCCGTCCAGTACCAGGCGGGTAAAGCCCGCTCATGATTCAGGTCATTCGTGCTGGCAAACTGCGGCATGTTGGCCCAGTAAACACCCCGCATGTATTCCCGCCAGCCAAGAATTTGCCGTACGAACCCTTCCACCTGATTGATGGTGATGGTCTCCGGCTCCTCGCGCCAGGCCTGAATCGCCGCCGCAATCACCTCTTTGGGCGAAATCAGCTTGGTGTTCATCGCAAAGCTCAGGTTGGCGTGGTAGAGGAGGGGGTGGTCCACCGTCATGGCGTCCTGGTAGGTGCCGAAATGAGGCAGCCGCTGCTCCGTAAAGTCCGCCAGGGCTTCCAGACACTCCGCCCGCGTCACCGGATACGAAAATTGCTGTCCCGGTATCCGGCCAATGGTTTCCACCCCGTTGCGTTCCAGCAACTCGATAATTTCAGTAGCGTCCCGGGGAAAGGTCTTAGCCACAGGAAAAGTAATGTCTTTGGGCAGGCGCCCCCGGTTGTCGTGGTCGTAATTCCACTGTCCGGTCTCCGGTTCCCCCGCCGGCGTCACCATGATGCCATGCTTCCGCCGCATCATCCGGTAAAAGGTCTCCATGAGGTACGTCTTTTTCCCCGCGAAGAGCTCCGCCAGTTCGTTCCGGTCACTCAGGAAGTGCTCGGTATCTGCCGTCTCAATTACTCCTTCGTAATTTTCTGAAAATGATTTTAACTCCTGATCCAACCGGTACTCATCCGGAAGCTGGTACCCCAGTGCTTTGGCGCCTACTTCGTCGGCCAGGTGCGCAAAGTTGTCACTGATGCGCTCCAGCTGGAGCGCTTTTGTCTCATCCAGGGTGCGGTAGACGACCGTATGGCCAAGCTCCCGCAGGCGCTTCGCAAACGCCCGCATGGCCAGGAAAAAACCCGTAATTTTCTGAATGTGATGGCGCGTGTAGTTGGCCTCGGACCAGGTCTCGAACAGACAGTAAGTTACCGTGGGGTCGACCTGCTTAAACCACGAGTGATTTTCGTTGAGCTGGTCGCCAAGAATCAGGCGTAGGGTAGGAGAAGCCACTAAAATTATTTTCAGGCCTAACGGCGGAGCAGCGGAATGGTTTCGCCGGCAGATGGTGGGCGCGGCCGCAGGTGCCGGGGGAAAGACAACTTAGCAGGGGGAAGCGATCCGCTATGGCGCCGGTGGCGAGGAGGACATGATGACGGCCCTGGAGGCGCGCGGGGAGGGACCGGTCTTAAGGTTGCGGACAACGTATCTGGCCTCGGAGTGTCAAGTAAATGATGACTAAGAGGTTTTTTGATCGCAGAAAGTGGTTGAAATACACCGTAAATAAAGCAAATGAGAAGCGACACAACCTGGTTTTCAGTGTTTGCTCAAATTAGTTTTTCCGGGCACCTGCGTCCGCGCCCAAAACTGTATCTTCCCACCCCAAACCAAACACATACCATGAGAATACTCA
>JAUIIF010000223.1 GCA_030431945.1 Bacteroidia bacterium
CGCGGCCGGGCTGGCGGCTGATAATTCGTACGTTGCCCGGTCAAGTTGCGTGGCTGCCAGTTCAAAGTTGCCTGCAGTCAGGGAGGCCCGGGCATCCGCGTAAACCCAGGCAGCCTGGTCGAGGTGGTACTGGATGTCTTCCAGCCGTTCCTCGTCGTAGGGCCTGTACCAGGTTGTCCGCAACTCCGCCAGCGTTTGATCGAGTTCCTGCGCAGCAGCGTTGGCGGCAGCAGCATCTTCGTGATAGATGGCGTACAGGAGATCAACGTAGGCCTGCTCCGCCTGCCGGCCGGTACTCCGTTGGTCAGGAGTACAGGCGGAGAGGAGAAAAAAAAGTGGTAGGAAGAGAGAAAATCGGAGCAGGCGCATACGTTTATGTATTTTTTTTGGCGTAGAGATCCATGGCATCCTCCGCCAGGCGATCTTCCCTGGCGTGGAGAACCAGAATGGGAATATTAGCACGTAGGGCCAGGTTTTGGGTAAGGCTCGCCCGTAACAACGCCCGCCAGTGGTCACGCATCTGGTTAACGATGACCAGCAGGTTGGCCTGCTCCTTTTCTGCGTATTGCAATAACCCTTTTGTGATGTCCTGGTCATTGACGGTTACCACCTCAAATGGATAGCTGGGGCCACCGGAGGTTTCCGTGAGCTTATTCATCAGACGCCACGGAACAAATTTCAACGGCCCGTACTGATTGGGCCATTCAACGTGGACGAAGTGAACCGTTGCCTTACGTTTTTTAGCCAGGTTCTCGATTTGCCACAGGGGGAAATCCTGCGCCGTAAGCTGGTTGTTCGCAACCACAATCCGTTCAAAAGGGCTGTAGTTTACGTCCGGTGGAACCAGGTAAACCGGACGGTCACACGCTTCGCTGACGGTTATGGAGGTGCTGCCCAGCCACTTGTCCATAATTTTGGCTTTACTGCGGGGAGCCATCACTACCGCCGCGATGTCGCTTTCTTCAGCACGCTTAATGATCGAATTAGCAGCGTTGAAAGTAATGGCCGTTTCGTAGAAAATCTCCACTCCACGGGGCGGCTCTACCAGGTGGTAGCCTACGCCGTCTCCACTGGGATAAGCAAACTGGCGCAGTCGTTCAACGTAGCTGCCGTGGATGCTGCCGTCGCCGGCAAAGACGAGTGGCTGCTTAGGATCAACGGAACTGGAGTAGTAATGAACCAAGATTACATTATGGCCCATTTCCTGGGCCAGGTGTAAACCATAGCGATAGGCATTGTGGCAGGGTAGGCTGAAGTCAACCGGAATCAGGATGTTAGACATGGTGAGGAGGCTTTGGTACACTACAAAAATCAGGTTATTATCAGGGAATTATATTGATGAAGGTCAGCTGAAAACATGATCTTCATCATGTGCCACCAGCCCTGCGAGGGGGATATTTGTTAGAAACCAAATCCTGCTATTAATGAAACAGATAAAGTCAATCCTGGTCCCCGTGGACTTTTCAGCTATCGCCAGTAATGCCTTTCGGTATGCACTCCAACTAGCAGATCACCTGGAAGCAGCGGTCGAACTACTGTACAGTATTCCTCCTACCTCGGCAGTTCCTGACCACGCCCCATTCGCTATTTCTTTTGTGGAAGACCTGCAAGCTGAAGCTGAATTGGGGATTCGTCAGTTTCTGGACAAAGAAGTCGCTGTACTCAAAGGGAAGCTCCGTAAGCCACCCAAGGTCTCCGCACTGGTTAAAATAGGTGATCTCCGGCACACTATTAAGGAACGTGCGGTAGCAGGAAATAATGACCTGATCGTTATGGGAACCCACGGACAGCACGATGTCTGGGATAAAATACTGGGAACGAACACCACGTTTCTCCTCAAAAATTCTCCGCTGCCACTGCTGATCGTGCCCAATGGCGTGGAGTACCGTCCGTGTAAACTTCTTTGCTACGCTACGGACCTGCAACACGTTGATGCTTTCAAAGTGGAACGCCTGCTGGATGTCTTTTCCAGTTTCCAGCCAGCCTTGCATTTTCTCCACGTAATGCCGTTGGAAAAGGAACAGACCACTTACGATATTAGTCGGTTACGGGAGCTTTTCGGGAACGCCAATGCCGCGACGAAAACGACCTTCGCTACCGTAAATAATGATGAGGTAGTCAGCGGGATCACGGATTACGTGACGCGCAATGCTTGTGATCTGGTCATTATGCACCGTCCTGCTCACAGCTGGCTGGAAGATCTTTTCCGCGCCAGCAATACCAGAGAAGCAGCCCTCAAGGCAACCTTTCCTCTACTCGTCTTTCGTTCTGAAGACCACTAGCGGCGCCATCACCACCAACTATACCTAAGCCTCTCCGCTTAGTATACTTGCCCTGTACCTACTGCATGAAGTGGGCAAGTTACCTATTGAAGAAAAGCATCCTGGCCAGCAAGGCAATAATTTTTCGCGCCGTCAGATTACGCAGTCGGGGTAACTCCGTTTGCACCGGCAGCACCAAAATACCAGGCTTTGTTATGGGGCAGGGGCGGTCCGCCGGCCACAAGCGAGTAAGGCTTACTTTTTTCAGTTGGGTAAACGTTCCGTAGTAGGCGCGGCCTTAACGATGCGTGGCTTCTGGCACGAACCAGCATGTACATCATAAGTAATTACTACAAACCTGCAGACTCGGCCGCAGAGTTGCTGCGCAGCCGAACAATAAGGGGACGTATAGGTCTTGTCCCGGGACACCACAGAAGGAGGGGCGTTTTTTGCAGGTCAGGAAATGCTGAGAACAGCTGTGTTTTGAGTAAAAATGAAGCGTCCTACTCCGCTGCAACCACCCGCCCAAACGGCAGAAAGCCGCCCGTATAAAACGGACGGCTTTCATTAGGGGAAAACAAAGGTGTTTGTATAAAGAAAAGGAATAAAAGGGACGCTTTAACAACACAAATAAATCGTTCAGCCGTAAGCCTACAGGTTAAATTCCGGGTAATTGGTGATGATGGCCAGGTAATCGATAAAAGTAGTTTTTACCCGTTCACTTGGTGCCGCCATAATGGTATGATCAGCTTTCTCCAACAACTGACCAAAATCCTCTAAGGCCCGGGTTAAAGCCAGGGTGCCACTTTCCGCAGCGGCACTGTTATTCCCGTGCCCCGGAAAAACGAGGTCGGAGTGATTGGGGTGGGTTTTCTGGTAATCCTGCCACTGTTGCTTGGCCTGCTGATAAATTTCCACAAATTCCTTCCACTCCAGTAAACACATCATTTGATCATGGCTCGTTTCCCGGATTCTGTCCCAGCTGTAGTTGAAGGAATACAACTGATCCGCTGGGTGAATGATGCCAAAGCGGGGGCGGAGGGTTTTCAGCTGATTCTGCAGGTGCAAAACAGTTACGAGAGCCTTCTCCGGCTGGTCATTGATTACTGCCCGGTCCAGGTTATCCATCCATAAGTTGACCATCCCCACCGTCTGCTTCTCCTCTTCGGTCAACAAGGCCGTACGGAATTTCTGACGAAGCCGCCGCCACTTTACCTGAGCACTCTCTTCGTACATATCCACGATGGAGGAGTCTCCCTTTTCCAGGGCTATCCAGGTAATCAGCAGATCATGTTCCAAAGGAGCAACTTCTACCAGTTGATCTTCCGTACAGGAGTAGATCAGCAGGGTAAGCAGGAGCAGCAGGGAGGAGCGCCGGAGCAGTTGCATAGCGAAATTTTTCTAATGAAGGGATGCCCCGATTTAATAGTCGCTGATCGGGACAACGAGTACGGGGACGGCACTGCCAATCAACATCGGTGCAGTTTCTGAGCTGATGAACAGCCGCTTGAAGAATCCACGCTTCCGCCGGCCAAGCACCAGCAAGTCCACGTTCTCCTCGAGGGTGTAATCGGTCAGTTTTCCCGTTACGTGCCCGGGGGTGAGCATGTCCAGTTCCACGGGGTAGCCAGGCCAGGTCGTATCCAGGACGGTATTCAGCAAGTCAAGCTCGACTTTTGATTCTTGCGTCGCATCCGGGTCCTCTACGTGGACAAAACGTACGGCAGGCTTCAGTGCCGTCCGGAGAAAGGCAATACGGTCACTCGTTTCTTTCAGGGGCGCCACTTTTTCGAAAGAGATGGCAATCACGCGAATATCCGGCTTACCGTAGCCCGGGGGGATGAGAAATACGGGACAAGCAGCGCCCATGGCTACTGATCTGGCCACACTGCCGAAGAGGGGAGAGACGGTGCTTACCTTTCCGGAGCCTACACCTCCCATGACGACGAGGGCCGTTGTCTCTTCTTTAGAGGCCGCAATGATGGCTTCAGCGGGGGATCCGACAATTTCCCGCGACTGTACCAGCGGGAGGGTATCCGCCTTCGCATCACGACTACCCGTAAAAGTGGCCGGATCTACGTTGAAGCGGATAAATTCATCCACCGCACGCTGGGCCGCCATGCGGGCTTCCATATTTCCCTTTTTCTCCACCAGCCGGTCCGTTGGTCCGTATCCGTCGTGGATGTGTAATACTTCCAAATCATATCCCGTCACATCCGCCAGATAACTGGCATAGTTCAGGGCTACGCCGGCAGTTTCCGAAAAGTCAGTAGGAACAACAATCTTTTGCATGGTGATTTTTATTTAGTACACTGTAAAAGTCCGGGTTATTCCGCCTCCGGGAGCTGCTTTTTGTCATCGGGGACTATGATTTTGGTCAGGTAGTACCGCTGCAGGTAAGCGCATTGACGGTCAGATTAGCCGCAATAACCCGCTGACTCAGGCACACTGTTCCCGCCCGCAGCCCGCAGCAGCAAAGGGGCGCGGCCGCAGGTGCACAGGCAGGAACAAGGGAGCCGAAGCAAGACGGAACACCTCCTTTAGCCAACATTTTTATACCTTTCCCTTCCGGGTAGTTACCTTTAGTAAGATCAAACTTCGTTCCCTTACCCGGGGTTAATGTGTTATGCTTAAAGTCGTAAATTCACTATTCAGAACCTACATCGGTCGCTACCGTAAGGAGCTGTTTATGCATTACGATGATCCGCTGCGCCTGCAGCAGGCGGTGCTGGAGGACATTCTCTCCACCAACCGTAGCACCGCCTTTGGCCGCGAACATGATTTCTACCGCCTGATCAAAACACCTGCGGCTTACGGGCAAGTAGTCCCCGTCAGAACTTACGAAGCACACTTGCCCTACCTGGAACGCGTACTGCGGGGAGAAAGAAGGGTACTGACCGCCGAAGACCCCGCCTGGGTCTCGACCACGAGCGGTACTACCGGAGCAACCAAGTATTTACCGATCTCCAACCACGCCGTTAGCAGCATCCACCTTAAAGGTAGTTGGATGAGCCTGGCCTGCCTGTATGAAAAGGATGAAGAGGTCCAGGTCTTCAGTTCGAAAAACCTCCTGATCGGTGGCGCCATCAAAGGACTACACCCCAGTCTGCATTTGCCCCAGGGGGACATCAGTGCCGTGATCATTCAGTCGATTCCGCGAATAATGCGCTCGTTTTATATCCCGGACCTGGAATTGGCGACGGCCGTTAATTACGAAGAAAAAATAGAGCAAATTGCCCAGCTGGCGGCGCGGGAACCCGGCATCACTACGCTCGGAGGAGTGCCTACCTGGAACCTGCCTCTCTACCGGCGGATTCTTGAAATCCACGGCGGGGATAACATGCTGGACGTCTGGCCGGACGCCCGGGTTTTTAAGCACGGCGGCGTCAACTTCGCTCCCTACCGGGAGCAATTTAAACGCCTCTTTCCCCGGAAAGACTTCATCTTTCAGGAAATCTACAATGCGACCGAAGGCTTCTTTGGCGTTCAGGATAAGGAGGAATTGCGGACCATGCTCCTCCTGCTCAACGCCGGCGTCTATTATGAATTTGTCCGGTGGTCTGACTTCCAGCAGGGAGGGTTGGAAGCGGCAGTCTCCCTGGCAGATGTCAACACCGGGGAAGTTTACGTAATGCTGATCACTACGGTGGCCGGCCTTTACCGCTACCCGATGGGAGACCTCATCGAGTTCACGGAAACCAACCCGTACCGGATAAAAATCCTGGGCAGAACCCAGGAGTACATCAATGCTTTCGGGGAAGACCTCCTGCGCCCAGAAGCTGAAGGGGCATTGCTGCAAGCCGCCGAACAGACCGGGGCGCTGGTGCGTGACTTTACCGTTGCTCCGGTATACATCGAACTGAGCGGTGCCGGCAGGCACCACTGGGTCATCGAATTCGAACGACCTCCAGATGACCTGCAACGTTTTAACCAGCTGCTCGACCAGCAACTCATGGAGGCCAATTATAACTACGCCGCTAAACGCAGTAATGACTTTGCCATCCGCCGCCACGACTTAACGGTAGCTCCCGCTGGGTTTTTCCGCAGCTGGCTGAAATCGCGGGGAAAAATGGGCGGTCAGCACAAAGTGCCGCGCCTGGCCAACCACCGCACATTTCTGGAGGACATTCTGGCCCGCCTGGCAACAATCGAGAAGAAGTAAGGCCGGACTCCTTCCCGCGCGTTAGTTTTCCCAGACCACCAGTGGCTAACTTTACCCCTCCCCAATCAACCACCACTCTTGATCCTGCGACTTAGTATCCCCTGCCTTCTTTGCTGCCTTGTCCCGTTGCTCTGCACCTGCGACCGCGCCCCGAAAACCCTTTTTCAGGAAAGGCTGGATACCGGAATCAACAGCACCAACCAGCTGCACGAAACGGAAAACTGGAACATCATCGAGTACCTGTATTTTTACAACGGCGGCGGCGTAGCGGCGACGGACATTAATGGCGATGGCCTGCCCGACCTGTATTTTACCAATAACCAGGGCCCGAATAAGTACTACGTTAACGAGGGAAATTTTAAGTTCAGGGATGCGACGGAGGAGGGCGCGGTCGCAGGTGCCGGGGATTGGTCAACGGGCATCAGTGTGGTAGACGTTAATGCAGACGGACGTATGGACCTGTACGTCTGTAACGTATCCGGTTATAAAGGCCTGAAAGGCCGGAATGAGCTGTTTCTGCAAAACGAAGACGGCAGCTTTACGGAGGCCGCTGCTGCCTACGGGCTTGATTTTGGCGGCTTCAACACCCAGGCCTACTGGTTTGATTATGACCAGGACGGTGATCTGGACCTGTACCTCCTGCGGCACTCAGTGCACGATGATGCCACTTACGGAACGGCCGCAGATCGCTACACTCCGGACAGCCTGGCCGGCGACCTGCTGCTGCGCAATGACCTGGCCCGCCCTGCATCATCCGGCAATGCTGCCGGCAAATTTACCAACGTCACGGAAGCGGCCGGTATTCTGTCTTCAAAAATCGGGTACGGCTTATCGGTGGCCATTGCTGACTTCGACCAGGACAGCTTGCCGGATATCTACGTCTGCAATGATTTCCGGGAGAACGATTACTACTACCTCAATAATGGCGACGG
>JAUIIF010000224.1 GCA_030431945.1 Bacteroidia bacterium
AATTCGTCAGGTCAAAGCTGTCGGACAAGTATAAAACCTAGAATTTCAAGCAGCTAATACCAAGTGGTAACCTGGCGAAAATGACAATGCTCAGCCAGCAGCACAGCAAGGCATTTTTGCTACTTTTTTTGCGAAAAAAGTAGGCCCCCGGCAGGGAGGGGATACCCTTAACTAATTTCCAGGGCTTAAAATAGCGCGGTGAAAATTCGGGATGACT
Source organism: Bacteroidia bacterium (assembly GCA_030431945.1). Classification (GTDB taxonomy): domain Bacteria; phylum Bacteroidota; class Bacteroidia; order Chitinophagales; family Saprospiraceae; genus Neolewinella. Next base: position 218 of record JAUIIF010000224.1, read on the forward strand.
CATGTTTTTTATGATCCCGCCACGCCTGCCCTGGCCGGGAGCGCGGGGAGCAAGCCTTTGCCGGCAGTGGACTTACCCGATTATTTATTTACCCCCTGAAGAAGTTTGGCCCTACGCCATTTCAGCCTGCTGATCGCAGCATCGGAAAAGCAGGCTGGCAGCAGAAAAACGGGGCACTTGTCACGGTTTTACTCCTCCGGCAGCGTCCCGACGACGTTTACCCGCAAATCCGCCCGGTATTCGGTCGGGGTGCGCCCTACCAGGCGCCGGAAAGCGCGGTTAAACTGGCTCAGGGAGTTGAAGCCACTGTCGTAGGCGACTTCGGCAATGGTAGAGTGATCATCTCCCAGCAATTTACAGGCGTACACCACGCGGTAATTGGTCAGGTAGGCAATAAAAGTATTTCCGCTCACCTTCTTGAAGTAACGACAAAATGCAGGGACCGTCATGGCCGCTACGCCAGCCACCTCCGTCAGGGGAATATCTCTGCGGAAGTTGTCGCTGATAAACTGCTGGATGTCGTTAAACCGGTCGTAGCCGTGGGTAGCAATTTGTAAGTGGAAACCATCCGCATTCAGGCTTTCCCGCTCTTCACTGAGGGCAAGCTCCTGCAAGATGCTCACGAGGGCGAGCATTCGATCCAGAGGGCTCTGGTCGATCAGGCGTTCCAGGCGAGGGCCTACTGATTTACGGGTAAAACCGGAAAAGGAAATCCCATTCCGGGCCCGGTCAAACAAATTGCTGACGTTGCGCATTTCCGGCAGGTTCAGGAAGTCAGCCGTCGGGAAGTCAGGAGAGAACTGTACGACGGTTTCTGCCTTGTTTCCGGTAAAGCGGTCCGTGAACCCCCAGTGCGGCAGGTTGGACCCGATCAGGATCAGTTCTCCATCCTTATAGTGAGAAACGTGACTACCGACGTGCCGGCGGCCGTGCCCCCCCTTTACGTACACCAGTTCCAGCTCCGGATGGTAGTGCCAATTGGGGAGTTTATTGATCCGTTCCTTGGGGTTCGGATAGTGCTTGACGAGAAAGGAAGTTCCCGGAGTCGGGGTCACCAATTCTCGGATGGGGTGCTGGTTAGTTACGTCCATAATATGTTCTTTGGGAATTGCCGGGCGTAAACGTCGTTTTGGAATACGTTAATAATACGACGGATAGAGTACACTTAAGTAACAAACTAACCATCAGATAGATGCTTACTAGAGCGAAAATTCGCCTTGATTTAACCTTGGCTTAAGCATCAATTACCCGAGGCTGAGCATATTTTAACCGAGAGGTAAAAAATGCGTGACGTTCATTAAAATCTGCGTCAGCTAATCTGGAATCTCGCCGGTTCTTTGCATGGCAAGGAGGTCGAAAGTGCAAATTCGATTTACAACTAAAACTTCCTGACAATGAAAAAAGTGATCACCACATTGTTGGTATTGATTTTTGCCACGGCTGCCGCCGTAGCAGCGATCAGTCCTTTCGATCTGACCATCCAGCGCGATGTGACCAGTGGGACCATCGTTTTTCGCAGCACCATCCCCATGGATTATGCCGCCAGCATCCTCATTGAAGACCTGTTTGGCAACGCCCTCTACGAAGGCAGGCTGAACCGTGGAGATTTCCTGAACAAGCGTTTCCGCGAAGCGGGCTTTACCAGCAAAAATTACCGCCTGGTGGTAGTGGATACGCTGGGACAAACTACCCTGCCCTTCCAGCTCAGGCCGGCCGGTCAGCTGGTGGATTTTGCCGCCGCCGATCAGCTTTTCTTCCCCCGGGTAGACCTGCGGGCGGAACGCATGCTGGTAGTGGACTACAACAATAAGAGCGGCCGCCGGGTCGACATCAGGATTGCGAATACGGATGGAGAAACAGTGTTCTCCGACAGTGTCAACGGCACAAAAAACGTACAACGCGCCTACCAACTAAACCAATTATCCGAAGGAGACTACCAGGTTACTGTTTCCGCCCGGGATATTAAAGACTATACGCTGGCCTTTGCCCTGCGCTAAGATTTTTGCATGATCGACTTTAAGTTTCCGCCCCTTCCGCTTTTTCGGAAGGGGCTTTTTTATGTTCAGCGCCCAAAATCGACGTGGTAGTGGTCATCGTGCAATTCGTTGACCAACGGGGGCAGGGAGCGGGCGAAATAGATGCCCCGCCGCTTAACCTCCTGCCCGCTCTGGGTGGCAAAAAAATCGTCTTTAAGGTCTAGCTTCAGAATGACTTTCCTGACGGAAAGCCCGTTGGCCCTGGCCGCATCATCCAGGGCCAGCAGGTGTTTGGCCATTGTTTCGAAATCGATTTTTACGCGGTCGGAGAGTTGCCCGTGTTCATTAAACGACAGGGCGTAGTGCCAGATGCCCAGTTGGTCCAGCTGGCGGTGCGGCCGGCCATTCCTGAGTTTAGGTACCATAAAGTCAGCCGAAAGACCTACCTGGTGCGTACGGTGCGGCCACATAGCGCCACCGTGCTTATTGGCGCATTCCATGAGGCGAAAACGGACCTCCGGGCAGGTCGTTTCGCAGGTGGCGTATGCCTCCAGCAGCACCTTATGCACCCGGTGGTGTACGTAACCCCGGTTCAGGATGTAGTAACTGAGCGGGCTGAAGTAACGGTAGTTCTTTCCGTAATAAGGCAGCAGCCAGCCATTTTCCAGCGTTCCGTTCCCAACGGAGCCCCTGGCTAGAGACCGGCCCTCATTCCGGTGCGTGAGCTCCGGCCAGGCCAGCACGGCCAGTGTACTGACCAGAAGGGCAAGCAGGATCATTTGGTAACGCTTCATAAGACCTGAACGACGGACGGACGAGTGGATGTACGCCGTCATCATAAATTAAGGGGACCATTCCTCCGACTACGCCCTGTACCCAGGGCTACAGCCAGGCACAGCTTGCTCCAATATTACTTACCAGGCACCTGCGGCCGCGCCCAAAATCGTCCGTGCCTTGTTTACCCATCCATCTATCCCACTATCCTGCTATCTTTGCGCCCGATTTCTTATCTACTGCAATATGTTAGACCAGCTCGAAGCTATATACCACCGTTTCAAAAACCTTGAGGAGCAGCTCTCCGACCCGGAGATCATTACCGATCCGACCAAGTTCACCAAAGTGAACAAGGAATACGGTAAGCTTAAGCCCGTTGCAGACACCTACCTCAGCTACAAAGACCTGCTCGACAACCTGGCCAGTGCGGAGGCCATGCGTAAAGACCCGGATCCGGAGATGCGGGAAATGGCGCAAATGGAATTTGATGAACTGCGGGAACGCAGGGAAGAAATGGAGGAGGAAATCAAGATCATGCTGATTCCCAAGGATCCGGAAGATGAGCGCGACATCATCATGGAAATCCGGTCCGGAACGGGAGGTGACGAAGCGGCCATTTTCGCCGGTGACCTCTACGACATGTACCGCCGGTACTGTGAAGGAAAGGGCTGGAAGGTAGAAGTTATTGATGAAAACGAAGGTACCGCCGGCGGTTACTCCAAACTCGTACTGGAGATCAGTGGAGACGACGTGTACAGCCACCTGAAATTTGAATCTGGTGCCCATCGGGTACAGCGGGTGCCTAAGACGGAAAGCCAGGGCCGGGTACACACCAGTGCGGCAACGGTTGCGGTGCTGGCCAAGATGGAAGAAGAAGACATCAACATCAATAAGGCCGACCTAAAAATAGATACCTTCCGCGCCTCCGGCGCCGGTGGGCAGCACGTAAACAAGACGGAATCAGCCATCCGGATTACGCACTTACCGACGGGCATTGTCAGCGAAAGCCAGGACGGCCGCAGCCAGCACAAGAACAAAGAAATTGCAATGGCCCAGCTGTACCGGAGAATCAAGGAACAGCAGGACAATGCGGCCCAGAGTGAACTGGCCAGCGCCCGTAAATCCTTGGTTGGCAGCGGGGATCGGTCCGAAAAAATCCGGACCTACAATTATCCGCAAAACCGGGTAACGGATCATCGGATTAACCTGACCTTACACAGCCTGGACAAGATTGTGGCGGGCGGACTTGAGCCCGTTATCGAAGGCCTGCAGGTAGCGGAAAACGCGACGAAACTACAGGACGGTCTGGCGTAAACTACCGGCCCATCACCTGCCGGGAGCTCACCTCCTGATCTGTAGTCACCTTCAAGGGCCGGGACGTTAAGGGAGCTGAACCATACTACCGGACATTTTACGGTTTTACCTCTCCCCCCTACCCTCTCCAACCCGCTTCGCCTGAGGGCTCAGGGGAGCGGGAGCCAAAAAATGTCCAGTAGTGTGACCCTAAACACTATCCAATTATAGCGGTTACACCTAGGTCGGTCGAAACCCCACGTATGAACAGACTAATAGCTATGCCAACACGCCTCCTGCTGCTGCTGATGACGACCTTGCTCTTAACGACCTGCACTTTCGTGCAGGAGCGTTACCCCGATCTCCCCCCCGGGCCTTACCGGGCCATTCTGGAGTTGGAGTACAACCCCATTGTCCCCAACCCCAAGGGAGAGCCGCTGCCCGAGAAGACCAACCTCGAGTTTGAGGAAGTTACGGAAGGGTTACTTCCCTTCAACATGGAAGTAATTTACGAAACCGACACCACCTTCCGCATCGAAATTCGTAACGGGGAGGAAACCATAGTCGTCCCCGCCGCAGACATTGCCGCCGGGCGAGACCAGGAGGCTGGCCGGGACACCCTGCGGATTGATTTTCCCGTCTACGATGCCCACATCAGCGCGTACCACGAGGAGAACATCATCGAGGGGGTCTACGTCGTCCACTACCGGGAAAATTACCGCATCCCCTTCAAAGCGTTTTTCGGGCAGAACCATCGGTTCACCGTGCTGCGCAAAGCGCCGGCAGCGGACATTTCCGGCAAGTGGGCCGTCAATTTCGGGCGGGGGGACGAAACGCCTTATTCCGGGATTGCCGAATTTCAACAGGATGGCAACTACCTGACCGGGACCTTCCGCACGGAGACCGGTGACTACCGGTTTCTGGAGGGTACGGTGCAGGCCGATAAAGCTTACCTCAGTGTCTTCGACGGCAGCCATGCTTTCCTCTTCGAGGCTAAAATCAATGACGATGGCACCCTGACCGGGACCTTCCGCTCCGGCCGCCATTACATTACGGACTGGACGGCCAGGCGGGACGATGATTTCAAACTCATCAGCCCCGATGAACTGACCCTCATGAAGGAAGACATTCCGCTCAGCTTTGAGTTCCCGACGGCAGACGGGACCGTGATTTCCCTGGAGGATGAGCAGTACGCAGGTAAGCCCAAGCTCATTAAGATCATGGGCACCTGGTGCCCCAACTGCCGCGAAGAAGCTGAGTTCCTGAAAGATTACCTGGCCAGTAACGATACCAAAGACCTGCAGGTGATTGCCCTGGCGTTCGAAAAATACGGCGCCGAAGATCCACGGAGTCGTGCAGCCATTCAACGTTACCAACGGACAATGGAGGTTCCCTGGCCCGTACTGCTGGCGGGGCCAAGTGATAAAGAGGCTGCCGGAGAGGCCCTGCCGATGCTCAATCAGATCATCAGCTACCCTACCCTCTTATTTGTAGACCGGGACAATAAAGTGCGCCGCATTTACACCGGCTACAACGGCAAGGCGACCAGTAAGTACGATGAGTTTGTGGCGGGCTTCCAGGCTTCGGTAGCAGACCTGATCGAATAAACCGGGGCAGCCACCAGGCGCGGAAAAGCCCGGTACCGGCCCGATCCTGACGCAGGCGAAAAGAGAAATAAGGTCAGGGAGAGCTGGTCAACAAACCAGTGGCTTCCGTGCGGGTCAGTCGGCAAGCGGACCCGAAGTTTCGCCCCATGTGCGGGCCCTTCGGGGCCCGCAGCAAAGGCATCTTTTTTATCTGGTCAAGCCATTTATTACGCACACCAGAGGGGCCTTTTCCGTATTATTGGTCAGCGTGTACTATCTTTCTTTTCCTACGTTACCCTGCTCCTATGCAACTTACTTCCTCCCGTAAAATCGCCTTACTTTTTGGTGCCACCGGCCTCGTCGGCAGTGCCCTGCTCGACGAATTGCTGGCCCACGACGCTTACATTCGGGTTATTGCCCCCACCCGCCGGAAGCTGCACAAGCAGCACGACAAGTTGGAGAACCCACTCCTCAATTTCGATGAACTTGAAGATTATGCCGGTAAGTTGCCGTGTCAGGACGTATTTATTGCCCTGGGAACGACCATCAGTAAAGCCGGTAGTAAAGCGGCCTTTCGTAAGGTGGACTTCGACTACATCGTCAAAGGTGCCCTGGTCGCTAAGGCGGGCGGCGCCAGCCAGTGCCTGCTGGTATCCTCCTCCGGAGCGGACCAGGAAAGCCGGTTCTTTTACCCCAGGGTAAAAGGACAAACGGAAGAAGCGGTAAAAGGCCTGGGGTTCTGGGCCACGCACATTTTTCAGCCGGGGGTACTGGTTGGCGACCGGGAAGAATTTCGTCTCGGAGAAAAAATCGGGATCGGGGTTTCCAACCTCCTGCGCAGCATCAGCCCTTCCATTCTGGGCAATTACAATCCGACAAAGGTGAAAGTACTCGCCCGTAAAATGGTGGAAGCAGCGCAGGAGATGAAAGCGGGCGTCCAAGTACATCGTGCCCTTGAGCTGCTGGAAGAGGAACAATAGTCAGCTGCCGTTCTGGGCCTTTACGCAGTAGCGGGTCAGACCTTTTCCCCGGCCACCAGTCATTCGGCATTACTCCTCTTCCTTGCCTGAGCAGCAAATAAGTAAGCCCCGTATCCTCCTCTACGGGAATACGGGGCTTGTACCTAAGTCAAAGTAATCTGGGTAGATTAATGTAGCAGTCTACTCAGGCTTCCGTCAGGAGTCTTGCCTTACTCAAGCAGGAAAATTTTGAATGTCTTTTTGGCCTGATAGTACAGGCGACCTTTGCCGTAATCAATTTCGTAGAGGGGGGTAAGGTCATCAAAGCGGAACTTATTTACCTCTTCTCCCGTATTCTTGTCTACTTTGAAGAGCGTAGCGCCTTCCTTGCCGTCGCGGGCGAAGAAAAAGGCATACTGGTCGTCGATGCGGCCGTTAATCTTGCGGTCCGTGGCAAACCCGAAGCTGGCGTCGGAGGCGGCGTTCATCGCCCCCATCCGGTTATTGAAGCGGTTGACGGATCCACCAACGTCTCCG
>JAUIIF010000870.1 GCA_030431945.1 Bacteroidia bacterium
GACGACTTCCTCGAGAACCTGACTCCCCGCGGCCAGTTTGATCACACCAAGTTGATCTCCCGGCATGGCCCTTACTTCCTGCGTATCGTAGCCGGTGTACGCAATTACCAGCGTAACGGAGTCTTTCCCCGTGCCGCAGAGCTGGAACTTACCGTCGAAGTCCGACACCGTGCCCTGGGTGGTATTTCCCCAGCGGACGGAGGTACCGACGAGAGGAGTGCCGTCAGAAGCATCTACTATTGTTCCAGTTATGCACTGGGCGGCCAGGGTGAAGGGCAGGCAAAAAAGAAGGGTATACAGGAGTTTCATCTTGTGGGTTTTGGGCTATTGATGCCGTGGCGGGCGGAAATGCATACGGGGCAGAATAAAAAACCGGAAGATCCGGCGGGTCACTTGGCCCTGCCGGGTCGGTTCGTACCTTCGCCCCATGCTCCGCCGCCGCCTCTTCAACTGGGTTTTCTACGGGCACGTCTGGATTGCCCTGGCCGCGACGGCCCTCTCCTGGCTAAGCCTGCGCATCACCTTCGGCGACCAGGCATGGGCACCCGAAGCGCCCGTGCTCGCGTTCGTTTTCCTGGCCACCCTGGGGGTGTACACCTTACACCGTTACCTCAGTTTTCAGCGGGCGGGGGAGCGGCCCAGTGCCCGTCGTTACGAGATCGTAGATCACCATCCGCACGTCAGTCTCGCCATCGGCCTGGGCAGCATGCTCCTGGCCGGAAGCCTGGCCCTGTCCTTTATTTCCGCCATTTGGCAAGCCCTGCTCTGGGCTGTCCCGCTCACCATTTTTTATCTTACTCCTCCCCGCCGGGATTGGCCGCGCTTGCGGGACCTCCCCTACCTCAAAAACATCTGGGTGGCCTGGGCCTGGACGATCATTACCGTCGTCGTGCCGGTAGCCGTCATGGCCGATGCCATCCAGCTCAGTTACCAACAGAGCGGAATGACGATCAGCAGCAACCCCGCCAGTTACCGCCCCGGATACGGGCTGGAGTTGAGCTCCCGCTTTCTGTTCACCGGCGGAATTGCGCTGTTGTTCGACCTGCGGGACGTCGTACTCGACCGTTCCCAGGGGGTGCGCACCATCGCTAATGCGCGGCCGGTCCTGCACCGGTGGCTGGTCTGCCTCATCTTCCTGCTTTGTGCCGCCCTGGCCCTTTTCGGGCACGCCGCGTACCTCCACCCCCCTCAGGCAACCTGGGCCCTTACCCTCGCTTACCTGAGTATGCTGCCCGTAGCCTGCCTGACCTACCGCCGCCATGACGAAAACTGGTACGCCGTAGTCGTCAATGGATTGTTGTTGTGGCCGCCTTTCCTTTTTTACGTAGCGCACCTTTGGGGCGCGGCCGCCGGTGCCGGGGAAGCATTTTA
>JAUIIF010000225.1 GCA_030431945.1 Bacteroidia bacterium
GCTCCGGGAACCGGTCGTCACCAGGGGGGTGGGGGGGAAGCTGGTCTGGCGGACGACCGGTTCCCGGAGCTCCGCCTCCGAGAGGCGGATTATCTTATTCGGCAGGTCAAGGTCTTCGATACGGGCCACGGCTGATTCCAGGCTAATGTCAAACCGCTGACCGCGTACGCTGTCGTTCTGGAGGAAGGTAATGCGCTGCAGATCGACCCGATTCAGTTTCAGGTTCAGCGGGTTGGCGGGCTCATCACTGGGCGGAAATAATTTTTGCAGGGCCGTTTCCAGGTTGCTCTCCGGATCTCCGAGGTGGCGCCGGATCATGAACCGGGTGTCCGCAATCAGGACCGATTCAATGACGAACCCCTTTTGGTAGTCGAAGTTGAAGTCTGCGGCCAGGGTTTTACCGTAAAGTAAAGTATCCCCGTACTTGTCTTCAATGAAGAGCCCGTCAATGGTCATCTCATTGAGCCAGGAAATCCGCACGTTGTCTACGTTGACCCGGGTTTCGAGGGTTTTTTCCAGCGAAGCGGTCACCCGTTGGGCCAGCCAGTTTTGTACGGCTGGCAGCTGGACGAGCAGGATGAGGCTGACCAGGACGAGAACAATGGTCAGGAAAGCACGGCGCGCAAGCTTCCACGCCCGCCTTTTGGGGCGGGGTGGGGTGGGGGGCTGCATGTTTTCCGCGCTTTCGGTCATTTCAGGGGGGCGAAGATAAGTCCTGAGACGGTCCTTATTATAGTAAGGATAACGTCGGGTGGCTAACGAGATGCACAGACAACCCTGAAATCGGGATTGTACTGATGGCAGGAGGCCCGCTATCCGTCGTAAGGAGGGCTTACTCCGGCAGGTTAGTTGTACAAATTGTTCTACCTCTGATAACGTCAGGGGCCACCCGTGGGTTAGCAAGCAGCGGCAGGTTTTAACCACTGCTTAACGAAAAGTGGGCGCGGCCGCAGGTGCAGGGGAGGCAGGACGGGCTGGCGGTAGCCTGCCGGGCGGGCCCCAAACATTTTCCACCCCCCGTAACGGACAAACGTTTCTTTCCCTTGCTTCTTCCCCTTACCTTGCACCTGCGTTCGCGCCCGTACCCCCTGGCTGGTTTAAGGACCAGGATGCGGATCAACCTTCCGGCCGGCACGCTGCGCTTATTCGTTCAACACAAAGTTTTGCGCTCATGGTTCGTCTTTCCGTCAATCTTAACAAGGTGGCTCTCATTCGCAACAGCCGGGGGGCAAACTATCCTGATCTGGTACGGGTAGCGCAGGATTGTGAGCGTTTCGGGGCGCAGGGCATCACCATTCACCCGCGGCCGGATGAGCGGCACGCTCGCTACGCTGACGTGGCGGCGCTGAAGGCCGTGACCACTACGGAGTTAAACATCGAGGGATATCCGGCAGAAAAGTTCCTGCAAATTGTGCTCGAGCAACGCCCGGATCAGGTCACGCTCGTACCTGATGAGCCGGGGCAATTGACCAGCGATCACGGCTGGGATACGCTCAGGCGGAAAGATTACCTGACGGAAGTTATCGGTCGTTTGCGCGAAAAAGGCATCAGAACCTCCATTTTTATTGACCCGGATAAAAAAATGATTGACGGGGCGAAGGCCGTCGGAACGGATCGCATCGAATTTTACACCGGTCCCTTTGCGCACCGTTTTCAGGAAGACCGGGCGGCGGCGGTGGCTCCCTTTACCGAAGCTTGCCGTTATGCGCATGAAATCGGGCTTGGTATCAACGCCGGGCACGACCTGAACCTGGACAACCTTACCTACTTTGCCGCACGAATGCCGGGCCTTCAGGAGGTTAGCATCGGTCATGCGCTGGTAACGGACGCACTTTACTACGGCTTGTCCAATACCATTCAAATGTATCTCCGGTGCCTGCACAATGCGGAAGCTCACCAATGATAAGCCCCTGCATCGGGCGCGCCCTGGGGCGTGTTAAAAAAGACAAATTGGTCATTTGAGCCGACGAGAAATAGAATTTTTTCGACGAATTGATCGACAATTATAAAGTTGGAGATTTGGACAGGCAGCGAAATATTTTAACTTTGCGTTCACATATTGGTAAAAACACTGTTTAACAGTTGAACCCAAGCATCGGAAGATTAGCCAGAACGGCACTGATGCTGCTTTTAGGATTCAGACTATTCATTATCACTATTTGAGAACTTGACCAAATTTCGCCACCACCACCCACCGGCGTTCCCCGAAATCCAGCTGATTTTAAACTAGCACCTCTTGTCCTTAAGAATAAGGCAGGTCTTACCTGTCGTGTTGTAAACCATATTTTTTAACCATTTGAGACTAGTAATCAACTAAATTTCACCTTAGAATGAAGAGAATTTCACTAGTGTTTGCGATCGTCTGCCTTGCTTTTGGCGTGGCGATGGCGCAAAAAACCGTGACCGGTACCGTTACGGATAAGTCCGGAGAGACCCTGATCGGGGCTTCCGTACTTGTCAAGGGAACGACCTCCGGAACGGTTACAGACATCGACGGCAAGTTTTCCGTTAACGTTCCGGCCAATGCCGAGTTGCTCGTTGTGAGCTACACCGGATTTGCCACCCAGGAATACCCCATTGGGGCGGCTTCCGACGTTACGATCGTAATGACGGAAAGTGCAGCCCAGCTTAACGAAGTAGTAGTAACGGCCCTTGGTATCCGGAAGGAGAAGAAGGCACTCGGCTACTCCGTGGCAACTATTGGTTCCGGCGCGGTTGAAAACCGCGTTGAATCGGACGTGGGCCGTATCCTCCGCGGTAAAGCGGCGGGTGTAGACATCACCCAGACTTCCGGTATCGCCGGTTCCGGTACGAACATCATTATCCGTGGCTACAGCTCCATTTCCGGCACTAACCAGCCACTTTTCGTAGTGGACGGTGTACCGTTCAATACGGCGACTAACCGCGACCAGGGCTTCGTAACGGGAGGTGCAACGGCTTCCAGCCGCTTCCTCGACCTTGACCCGAACAACATCGCCGAGATCAACGTACTGAAGGGCCTCTCCGCTACCGTACTTTACGGTGAGCAGGGTGCCAACGGCGTTATCCTCGTAACGACCAAGAACGGTCAGGGCGGTGCGAACGCTGACAAAGGCTTCGAAATTTCCGTAACGCAGGGTGTTGCCCGTACGGAGGTGGCTAACCTGCCAGACTACCAAAACAGCTTCGGTAACGGATTCTCCGGTAACTTCGGTTGGTTCTTCTCTAACTGGGGTCCTGATTTCAACGCACGTGGCAGAAATGGTATTGATGAGAATGGCCAGGTGGAGCACCCACTGGACCAAGACCAGTACAATGCTGCCTTCCCCGAATTTATTGATGCGCGCTATGACTACAAGCCATACGACAACGTTTCTGATTTCTTCCAGGCCGGCTCTGTTTACAACACCAGCGTCAGCGTAGATAAGAACTTCGGTAACGGCATCAGCTTCAACGCCAACTACTCCAATCTGGATGATACGGGCTTCGTACCCCAGAACACCTACAACAAGCACAACGCTGGACTTGGTGGTAAGGTGGACCTGGCGAACGGTCTTAAGATTCAGACCAGCCTCAACATTGTAAGCTCCGAGCGGGTTGCGCCACCTGCTTCCGTAGGTTTTGGCTCTAACCCTTCCGGTGCCTCTGTTTTTGCAAACGTACTCTACACGCCACGTTCTATCGACCTGGTGAACCTGCCCTTCCAGAATCCTATCGACGGAAGCCAGGTGTACTACCGTCGCGGTTCCGCGATTCAGAACCCACTCTGGGGTCTGAACAACATGTTTGACCGGGAGAAAATCAACCGCTACTTCGGTAACGTTTCTCTTTCCTACGAGCTGACGGACTGGCTGACGGCCAGCTACAAGATTGGTGTTGACACCTACACGCAGGAGTCGCGCCGGGAAATCAACAAAGGTGGTTCCCAGGTGCCTGATGGCCAGTTGCTCACGACTACGCGCAACAACACCATCCTGGACCAGGTCATCAACCTCGCCTTTGATACCGACGTAAGCGAAAGCTTTAACCTCAGCGGTGTGATCGGCTTCAACGAGCGCCGTGACCGCTTCAACTTCAACCGCGTATCTTCTTCTCAGCAGTTCATCTTCGGTCTTTTCGACCAGGATAACTTCATCGAGCACGTTGGCTCCGGTGGCATTGTGGATGAGGCGTACCGTGGTGTTTACGGTAGTGTAACTGCCGGCTACAACCGTTACCTCTACCTGACGGCTTCTGCCCGTAATGACTGGAGCTCTACGCTGGAAGCAGCTAACCGTTCTATCCTTTACCCATCCGTCAGCCTGAGCTTCGTACCAACGGATGCTTTCGAAAGCCTGCAGGGCAGCCGCGTGCTGAATTACCTCAAGCTGCGTGCCGGTTACGGTACTTCTGCCCGTTTCCCGGATCCTTACACGACGCGTGCCATTTTGGGTAGTGCAACCAACGTAAGCCAGACGCCGGGCGGCGCTACGCTTAACACGAACTCGGTAGTTAACGCGCTCGGTAACGCGAACCTCGAGCCCGAACTGCTCGGTGAGCTTGAATTCGGAGTAGAAGGTCGTTTCTTCAACAACCGCGTTGGTATTGACGTAAGCTTCTACGACAAGCAGTCCAGCGACCTGCTGGTTGACCTGCCGCTTGATCCAGCTTCCGGTTACACGGTGACGACGATCAACGCTGCCGAAGTCTCCAACAAAGGTATCGAAGCCAGCATCAACCTGATTCCGGTTAAGTCTAAGGACTTTACCTGGGACATGACCTGGAACTTTACCACCAACAAGAACGAAGTAGTCAGCATTGCTGACGGTATCGACAATGTATCCATCGCTGGTTACACCAACCTCGGTAACTTCGCAATCCCCGGTCAGCCCTTCGGTGCTATTCAGGGTTCTGCCTTCGTGCGTGGCCCCAACGGCGGCCTGCTGGTAAATACTGCGGGTGAGTACGAAGCGACCAATGACATCGAAATTATCGGTGACCCTAACCCGAACTACCAGGCTAACTGGTTGAACACGATCAGCTACAAAGGGCTGGCCCTGAACTGGCAGTTCTCCTACACGGACGGTGGTGACATCTACAGTGTAACGACGGCTACGATGCTTGCGCGTGGATTGACGGTAGATACTGATTTCGACCGTGAGTTACCGCTTATCCTCCCGGGTGAGAACGCTGACGGAAGCGAAAATACCATCCAGGGTTACGCTGGTGACTACTTCTTCGCCGGTTACTTTGGTGCTGACGAAGGTTCTATCTTTGACGGAACGGTGGTCCGCCTGCGGGAAATAGCCCTGAGCTACAGCCTGCCGGCCAGCCTGCTGGACAAGTTACCCTTCGGTTCTATCTCCATCCGCCTGGCGGGTGAGAACCTGTGGTACTACGCGCCAAACTTCCCGGAAGGAGTGAACTTCGACCCCGAAGTACTCTCGCTTGGTGTAGGTAATGGTCGTGGCTTCGACTTCCTGACTGGCCCAACGGCCAAGAAGTACGGTGCTACCCTTAGCCTCACCTTCTAAAGCTGCCTGATTCGTACAGTTTATCCCGGGTGATTGCCTTGCTTTACCTCACCGGAAAGCAGCAGGTCACCCGCGATAAATTGGCGAATGGCACGTATCCTTATTTATCAAGAAGACTACAACAAGCAATAAATATGAACTTGTTTAAGAAAATTGCTTTGGCAATGATCGTCCTCTCCATGGCCGCCTGTGCCGATTTGGACGAATTGCTGATCAATCCCAATGGAGTGGATCCATCCCGAGCGGATGCCGTATCCCTCTACAACAGCGTACAGCTGAACTTCCGTAACGTGGCGAACAGCCAGACGGTGTACCGCTTCGCCGGCGGCCTCGCCCGGATGAACGGAGAAATCGGCGGCTTCACATACCAGGCATCTCACGAACCGACGGAGTTCGACGGCTACTGGAATGATGCTTACGCAGACCTTTTCCCGGACGCAGATGCTTACATCACGCTCGCGGAGGAAATTGGCCTGGATGCAGAAGCAGCTTCCGCTAAAATCATGAAGGCGTACACCTACATGGTACTGGTGGACCTCTTCGGTGAGGTACCATTTTCCCAGGCGAACCAGGGTAACAGCGATCCTCAGATTCTGACCCCCGCCAACGATTCTGGTGCCGACGTATATAACGGTGCTATTGCTTTATTGGATGAAGCCATCGCGCAGCTTGACGGCGCAGGTGACTTTGGTTCCGCTGCCTTTGATAATTTCTACGGTGGCAGCGCCTCCGGATGGGCGACACTCGCAAAAACGCTGAAGCTTCGTGCTGCGGTAACCACCCGTCTCGTTAACGGTGCCGGCGGCGTTGGTACCATCAACAGTATTGTCTCTGGTGGCGACTTTATCGCTGCTAATGGTGACAACTTTGAGTTCCAGTACGGCAACAGCCGGGCGAACCCGAATACCCGTCACCCCTTCTACGGCAATGTATACGAAGCTACTGACGGACAGTACATGTCCAACTGGTACATGTGGCTGTTAGCAGAGTCCAAAGGTTTCGAAGACCCACGTACACGCTACTACTTCTACCGCCAGGAGAAGAATATTGTGCAGGCCTACACCGATAATCCAAATGCGTTTGACTGTATTTTCACGATGACGCCGGATCCTGAATTCCTGCCTGCTCACTATGAGGCCGTATCTGAAGATATGCCGTACTGCCTGGGCAGCTACGATAAGGGCTACTTCGGTCGTGACCACATGAACGGCTCCGGTATTCCACCTGATGGTAACCTCCGTACCATTTACGGTTTGTACCCCGGTGGTGGTAAGTTTGATGATGGTACCAAAAACGAGCAGCAGCAGCAGAATGGTACGACCGGAGCCCTTGGTGCCGGTATCGCGCCAATCTGGCAAGCTTCCTTTACGCACTTCATCCTGGCGGAAGCCGTGCTGACGATGGGAGCTGATGGCAATGCCCGCGATCTTTTAGAAGCAGGGATTGAATTGTCCCTTGATCGCGTACGCTCCTTTGAAAGCCTGGTCGACGGTTCAGAAGTTCTGGCCACTAATCCGGTTGTGGTAACGGTAGAGGATACTTACCCATCGGATGAAGATTTCTCAACCTACGTGGATACCGTCCTGGTAGAGTACGATGCTGCAACTACTGACGAAGAACGTCTTGGTATCATTGCCCGTGAATACCTCATTGCCCTTTACGGCAACGGTATTGAAGGCTACAACCTTTACCGCCGGACCTGTCTGCCAGCTAACATCCAGCCAGCGATTGATCCGAACCCCGGTCCCTTCATCCGCTCCGCGCTGTACCCAGCGACGCACGTTAACCTGAATATCAACGTACAGCAGAAG
>JAUIIF010000871.1 GCA_030431945.1 Bacteroidia bacterium
CGTTTATGTAGCCCTGCAGGAAATCGATTCGCCGCGGATCTGCACAACGGCCGTCTATTACCTGGTCGGGCATGGCACAGCCGTTTTCAGTGATGTAAACCGGAGGGTTATCGTACCGGTCCTTAATCCAGAGCAACAGTTCCCGCAGGCCCCACGGCACGACCGGCCACTGCATTTCGGTGAGTTCCCAGTCCGGATCAGCCGTCAGGGCCACGTGCTGATCTGCGTAGACGCCAGTATTGGCGTACAGGGAGTTCTCCACTTTTTGGCCAGGGGGCACGTCCGCAGCGTACAGGGTGTTGTAGTGGTTCAGGCCGAAGAAGTCAGAGCTGCCCCTGAGTAAGCTTTTTTCGGCGTCGGTAAATCGGGGTAGTCGGGCACCCACCCGATCTTTCATAATTTGCGGGTAATCGCCGCGGTAAATCGGGTCGGCAAACCAGGCGAGGTAAAATTCCAGCGACCGCTGGGCGGCGGCCCGGTCTGCCGCGGTAGCTGATTTTGGGTGTCGCCAGTCGCAATTATTGGTCATCCCGATTTGCCCGCCTTGCCGGGCCTGGAATTCCTGGCGATATACCTGAACGGCCTTGGCGTGAGCAAGCAGCAGGTGGTGACCGGCCAGATAGGGTTCGCTGTCGGAGGTGCGCCCGGGGGCAAATATCCCGTCGTGGTAGCCAAGGATGGCCATTACCCAACTCTCATTGAGCGTAATCCAGTTTTTTACCCGGTCTCCAAAAGCTGAAAAACAGATGCGCGAAAATTCGGCGAAATAGTCAGTCGTGGCCCGCCCCAGCCAGCCATCGTGCTCAATTTGGAGGGCTGCGGGCAAATCCCAGTGGTGCAGGGTAATCCAGGGCTCAATACCATGGGCGAGTAATTCATCGATTAAGTCACTGTAAAAAGCTATTCCAGCAGCGTTCGGAGCCCCCTTGCCCGCAGGTTGGATGCGGGTCCAGGCAATACTGAAACGGTAGGCCTTCAGGCCGAGTTGAGCCATCAGGGCGATGTCTTCCCGGTACCGGTGATAATGGTCACAGGCAACGTCTCCGTGCTCCCCCCGGGCCGTTTTACCGGCCGTATGGCTAAACACGTCCCAGATGTGTGGCCCCTTACCCGCTGCACGCCAGGCCCCTTCGATCTGGTAAGAGGAGGTTGCCGAACCCCAGAGAAATCCTGCGGGAAATTGCTTGATGGTCTGCTTCATAATTGTACCGTTGTCTGCCTGAAGGCCGTGAAAAAGGGGGGAAGATCGGATTTATTTTCTACCTGCCCGTTAAGTATGGTTGTGGCTGGTCAGTAAGCAGCGGCTGGTTGTTTTCCGGGCGCGGCCGCCGGTGCCAACCAGGGGATGATGGAGCCGGGTGG
>JAUIIF010000226.1 GCA_030431945.1 Bacteroidia bacterium
GGGCAGGTTGCGGCTTCGCTGGGAGAGGGTGCGGCAGATAGGTACATATAGAGAAGTCCATACTGGCCCGGTAAAGCGTGCCCCAGCCCCAGCCACTCACAAATCAGCCCCAACTTCAGGCGCGGCCGCAGGTACACTTATCCGCTACAGGAGCAAGCGACCAATAGCGCTCCTTCATGCCTCGTTATTCACGCCCCGCTTCCTATCTTCACCCCCGTGAAAGCTCCCTACCCCAAATACAAACGCTGGCTCAGCTACGCCACCGAGCAGGTACTGGAAACGGCCGCCTCGGACCATAATGAGTTTCTGCAGGTGAGCCTCGTCCACGGCCGGCTGCAGCTGGTAGCGGAAGATGCCATCTATAGCTTTGGCGATTACTACCTCAATTTCCGTAAGCTTTTTGAAGTCTTCGACTTTGAGCGACTTCCGTTACGGGCCGAAGTGCTCATCCTCGGCCTCGGTCTCGGCAGCATTCCGGAATTGCTGGAAGACTACATCGGCGTGGAGTACAACTACGTCGCCGTGGAGATCGACCCCGTGATCATCCAGCTGGCCACTAAATACAGCCTACCCCAGCTCCGTTCCCCCCTGGAGGTACAACAAGCGGACGCCTACGCCTTCCTGCAGCTGGACGCCCGGCAGTACGACCTGATCTGCGTCGATGTTTTTCAGGACGCGACGGTACCGGAGCACCTTAACGGAGATGATTTCCTGGAGCTGCTCGCTGCCAGTTTGAAGCCCGGTGGCGCCATCGTCTACAACCGGCTGGCCGATACGCGGAATCACGCCCGCCTTGCCCTGGAATACTACGAGGGGCCGTTCCAGAAAGCCTTCCCGGCGGGCACCTTGTACAATACCAAGGGAAACTATATGCTCGTAAACGACGCAAAGTTCCTGGCGCAGTAAGCAGGTGATGTTTTCGCCTGCCTGTCTGTTTTTTTTTGCACCTGCGGCCGCGCCCGGACTAAACAAGTATTCCAATTAAAAGTTAGCAAGACAACTTACCGGGTGATTCGGCAATCTATTTGCTAACTTACCCTGTCTATTTACACCACTCACTAACCAATGAGAACATGACGAAGTATCTGTTTGGCTGCCTCTGCAGTCTGCTCCTCGTGTTATCGTCAGGACTCCACGCTCAGGGAAGCGTGGAAGATCGCCCGCCGGTAACCATGACTTTTTTCCTTAATAACGCCTTTATTGTTCAGTCTCCCGGCAAGGTGATTGACCTGGGGGGCCTCCTCATCCGTGACGGCCTCATCCAGGCAGTCGGCAAGGACCTGAAAGCACCGGCGGATGCCAAGGTAATGGAGGCGGACTCCATGTACATTTATGCAGGCTTCATCGACGGGCTGTCCAACCTGGGAGTTCCGAAGCCAAAGCAGGAGTCTGGTGGCAACACGCGCGGTGGTGGCCGCATCTACAACCCTTCTTACGAGCAGGCCGGCATCCATACCGCTAATAACGTCGCCGGCCTCCTGGCCCCTACTGAAAAAGACATTGCCGATATGCGGGCCATTGGCTTTACGGCAGCTCACGTCGTTCCCCGCGAGGGGATGCTTCCCGGTCAGGGAGCCGTCATCTTACTGGGCGGCGACGATGCGGCGAAAATGATCGTCCGGGAGCGCAGTTCCCTTTTCGCCCAGTTCGAAGGTGCTGACGGCGGTGCTTACCCGAGTACGGACATGGCCATCATGTCTAAATTCCGGGAACTGTACCAACAGGCGCGTCAGCACCAGTCGCACCAGGCGAACTACGCCAAGAACCCCCGCGGCATGAGCCGGCCGGCACAGAACGACGTGCTGGCGGCTTTCGGTCCGAGTATTGAGGGGGAACGGCCCATTTTCTTTGCCGTTGACGGCATCAAGGAAATGCACCGTGCCATCACCCTCAGCAAGGAACTGGGATTCCCCCTGGCCCTGGCGGATGTTACCATGGCCCAGAAGGCCATCGCGCCGCTTAAAGCTTCCGGGGCCAGCCTTTTCTTAACGATGGACTTGCCGGAAGCCAAGAAAGCCGAAAAGAAAGACGAAGAAGAAACCGATCCGGAAAAGAAAAAACTGGAAGAAAGTCGGGCGGCCGCCATGCAGCTGCACGAAGAACAGGCCGCCATGCTGGCCAAGGAAGGAATTGCCTTTGGCTTCTCCACTTTGAGTGCCAAATCCAAAGACGTGCGGGAGAACCTGGCGCGGATGATCAAAGCAGGCCTCACGGCAGACCAGGCGCTGGCCGCCCTGACCACGGAGCCGGCCCGGATGCTGGGGGTTTCCAACATCATGGGGACCGTCGAAAAAGGGAAGATTGCCAACCTCATCGTTACCGATCAACCTTACTTCGAAGAAGGGGCCAACGTGCGCTACGTCTTCGTGGACGGTATGCCCTCGGAGTACGAAGTGAAGAAGAAAAAGAAAAAGTCTGCTGGTGACCCGGCCGCCAAAGTGATGGCCGCAGGAACCTGGGCTCTGGAGATTGACGTCCCGATGGAGCAAATGTCCACCCCCACCCTGACGATTACCGACGATAATGGCAGCCTTACCGGTAAGATTGTTTCCGGCATGGGAGCGAACGACATCAGCGATATGAGCCTGGAGGGCAATAACCTTACCTTCAGTTACTCCGTAGATGGCGGGGGCCAGACCGTCACCGTCACTTTTGACCTGACGATTGACGGCGACACCCTTGAGGGGACGATGTCCGCCGGCAACTTCGGCTCTTTTGACGTTGAGGGAGACCGCGAAAGCGGGCCGAAACGCCAGTAGCCTTTCAAACAATAACTCAAACCTTCCGCAGCCCGTACGGGCCGGACTAAAAATACCATCAATGTTCAAGCATAGCTTGCTGCTGTTCTTGCTCCTTACCGTAAGTGCACTCGTTGCCCAGGTAGAGAAAGGCAGTATCCACATAAAAAACGGTACCGTCCTGACGGTCACCAACGGGGTTTTAGAAAACGCCGACGTCGTTATTGAAAACGGCATCATCAGCCGGATTGGAAAGAACCTCCGGACGCCCGCCGGCGCCAAGGTCGTAGATGCCACCGGGCAATTCGTCATGCCGGGCATCATTGATGCCCATTCGCACATTGCGCTCGATGCCGTCAACGAAGCGACCAACCCCGTTACCGCTGAGGTAAGAACCGGCGACGTACTGGACCCCCTCGACGTAGGCATTTACCGCGCCCTCGCCGGTGGCGTTACCGCCACCCACGCCATGCACGGCTCGGCTAACGCCATCGGCGGCCAGTGTGAAACCATCAAACTTCGTTACGGCACGTACAACCCCAACGACCTGAAAATGGAAGGGGCGCCCCGTACCATCAAATTTGCGCTGGGCGAAAACCCGATGCGGGTGCACGGTGAAGGAGGTGGACTCATGTCCCGCACCCGGATGGGTATCGAGCACGTCTTCCGCCAGGCCTTCTCCGAAGCCAGGCAGTACCTGGAGGCACAGGAAGCCTACGCCAGGCAGAAAACAAGTGACCCAACTGCCGTTGCCCCCATGTACGACCGCCGCCTGGAGGCTCTGGGGGACATCCTCAAGGGAGACATCATCATCCACTGCCACTCCTACCGGGCGGATGAAATCCTGATGCTGATGAACGTCTGTAAAGATTTCGGCATTAAGCGGTTGGTATTCCAGCACGTCAATGAAGGCTTTAAAGTAGCGCCGGAGCTCGCCGAATTTGGCGCCGGAGCCTCGGTCTTTGCGGACTGGTGGGCCTACAAGTTCGAAGTGTACTACTCCACGGCCTACAACGCCGCCATTCTCACGAGAAACGGGGTGGTTACCTCCATTAATTCTGACTCGGGCGACTACATCCGCCACCTCTTTCACCAGGCCGGCAAGACCCAGCGTTACGGGCAGCTGACGGACAACGAAGCCCTCCGCCTCATCACGTTAAACCCAGCCATCCAACTCGGCATCGAAGACCGTGTCGGCTCCCTCGAAAAGGGTAAAGACGGAGACGTGGCCATTTTCAGCGCCCACCCCCTTTCGGTGTACGCCATTCCTCAGATGACCATCGTAGACGGAGTAGTTCGTTTCGACATCAAGAATGACAACAATGACCAGCGGCTTGATCCGGATCCCGAAAAGATCGACATGATGATGCTTAACTACGACGAAGACCACCGTTGTATGGAAGGCACCGGAGCTGCTCTCTTTCATAACCACTAAACACCAGCAATATGCGCTTAACAACTAAAACATTCCTGCTGGTCTTCGTCGCCCTGATGATGGCGGCCACCAGCCTTTCCGCCCAGGTCGTGGGCCGGGCCACTAAAGGCACCTTCCTGCTGAAGAATGCCACCATTGAGACCATTGCCAATGGTACCGTCCGGGGAGACCTCCTGATTGTGGACGGAAAAATTGCCAACATCGGCATGAATCTTACCGCCGCCGGGGCAAAAGAAATTGACTGCACCGACAAATACATTTACCCCGGCTTTATTGATGCGGGGACAAATCTTGGTCTCATCGAGGTGAGTTCCGTTTCCCTCACCCAGGATGCCCGGGAATCGGGAGAGGTCAAGCCTTTCCTCGAGGCCCTTACTGCCGTCAACCCCAGTTCGGTAGCCATTCCGGTTACCCGGGTCAGCGGGGTGACGACGGTACTGGCCATGCCCGAGGGCGGTCTAATCCCCGGCCAGGCGGCACTGATCAACCTGGTGGGGTACTCCCCGGACGAGATGTACGCCGGCTTCAAGGCGATGCGGATGAACTTCCCTTCCTCGGCCGCCCGTGGTCGTCGGGATCGCCGCTCCGAAGAAGACCGTAAAAAAGCCGAGGAGAAAAAATTCAAGGAGATTACGGAGCTTTGGGAGGAAACCAAGCTCTTCGCCAAAATTCAGCGTGCTAAGGCCACCGACCCCAGCATCAGGCAGGCATACAACCCCACGCTCGAAGCAATGATCCCGGTCGTTGCAGGCGAAATGCCCCTGTTTATTGAAGTAGACCGGTCAGATGATATTCTGGCGGCACTGAAATGGATTAAGAAAACCAAAGTCAACGCCGTCCTTACCGGAGTAGCCGAAGGTTGGCGCGTAGCAGATTCCATTGCGGCGGCGAAGGTTCCGGTCATTACGGGCCCGGTTATCGGCTTGCCGACCCGGCAGTCCGACCGCTACGACCGGCCCTACGCCAATGCCGGCATTATGGCCAAAGCAGGCGTGACCGTTGCGATCCGCTCGAATGACACGGAGAACGTTAGGGATTTGCCCTTCCACGCCGGCTTCGCCGCCGCGTACGGTATGGGCCGGGAGGCGGCACTGAAAGCCATCACCCTGATCCCCGCGCAACTGATGGGCCTCGGCGATCGCCTGGGCTCGCTGGAGGTGGGTAAAGAGGCCAACCTCTTTATCTGCGACGGTGACCCGCTGGAGACCAAGACGCAGATCGAACAGGTGTTCATCAGCGGCTGGGAAATCCCGATGAACAGCCGTCATTCCTTGCTGTACGACGAATTCCTGGAGCGAAGCCCGGGGCTGAAAAACTGATAAATTTGCACTTTGCCTTTGGCAAGTGAGCGGAGTGAGCCATTGGTTCATTCCGCTTTTTTTGTCGGGTAAGGGGCGCGGCCGCAGGTGCGGGGTAAGTTAGAAGGCAAAGTAACGGCTCCGTTGTCCTGCTGCCTGGCACCTGCGGCCGCGCCATCAATCCGTCAGTTCCCACGTAAGAATACGCCGATCGTCTCCGGCCGTTATCAGCGTTTTATCATCGAGCCACAGCAAGGTATTCACGGAGTTTACGTGGCCACGGTCGCGGACAACCTCACAGACCTTCAGCAGCCGGTAGGTTGCAGCATCCCAGAGTTTAACTGTTTTATCGCGGCTGGCGGTGGCCAGGTACTGACCGTCAGGACTGAACGCAAGATCATTAATCGTCGCAGCGTGGGCCGGGATGGGCGAAAAGTTGCGCTTACTGAAGCCGGCGGTAAAAAACCTCAGGTGGGCATCCCGTCCGCCCATCAGTAACAGCGGGAAGTCCGGTTCCCACGCTACGGTAAAGGTCGAAGGCTCGTTCCCTGCGGTCGTCTGCAGCAACGCAAAGTCCTTCCGGTGTACGTGGTAGACTTTACCGTCGCTGGCACCAACGGCAAGCAACTCGCCGGCATGCGCGGAGCTTAAGGCAAGACACCGCAGGGAATTAGTGCTGAGCGGCAAGCTCTCCAGGGTTCTGCCGGTACGGGCATCCCAGCGGGTCAGCACGCCGTCACCACCGGCGGAAAACATCTCCTCCCCGGCCCTTAGCAAAGCAAATACGCCTCGCTGGTGATGTGCCACGTGCAGGTTGCGCTCCTCCGCTCCGGGGTACAGCCAGTGGACGCCGCCGTCGAGCGCGCCGGCGACCAGGCCGCCATCCGGCAGGGTTTCCAGGCTCAGGAATTTCCCACCATCCACCTTTGCCACCACCCGCCCCAGGTTCACATCTTCCCGGTGCCAGTGCACGATGTAGCCGTCTGCCGCCGCCGAATAAAAGCCGTCGGGTGCAGCGCGCAGCGCGTAAATGGCGGCGTTATGACCAGTTCGTTCTTCGGTTCTCGTGAGCATACCGGGTAAACAGTTGGTTGCGGCTCTGGTTGTCTTGGCTACCCTGATCTGGCAGCCCGACCGCTGCGGACGTAGTCATTGGCACTGTACCTGACCCGGGCACGTGTGTATAACCATTTGCACAACGAATACGAGGGGGGCAAGCCCCGCTCACTACGAACAGTCCTTAGCAAAGGCCTAATTTTAGGACTGGCTGTGCATTTCGTTATTTACACCTCGGGCACCCGAGCCAAGTATAAAACCTCCCGATTCATTACCTTCAGCCTCCACCCCACAACCCGTAACCCTTCGCAACCCGTAACCCCTCTCTCCCATGTCCGTCATCCTTCACGAAGACTATCAGCCGCCCGGTGAGTGGGGTTTATGGCACATCACCGAAACCGAAAGCTGGCTGCGCGAAAACGTAGACCTCTCTGTGGCGGAGGAAACGGCCCTCACGCAGATTAAAGGAGAAGGACGCCGACGGGAGTTTCTTGCCGCCCGCATTTTATTGCACTACATGAGCGGTCGTAGTGAGCGTGGTGAATTGTATAAAGATACTGCCGGCAAACCACACTTACGGGACTCGACCTTCCACGTTTCCATCAGTCATACCGTAAATTATGCCGCCGCTATTGCCCACCCAAACCCCTGCGGAATTGACGTACAGAGGATAGTACCCAGTATCCGGAAAATGGCGCATAAGTTCGTCGGGCCCGGAGAACAA
>JAUIIF010000872.1 GCA_030431945.1 Bacteroidia bacterium
CGTAGTAAAGTTTATCGAAGGTAACCCCGAGGGCTGCGTAGGTTTCCGCAAAACCGTCGTAAACCCAGCCGTTCATTGTTTCCCACAGATTCCGGGTAGCCTCATCACCGGCCTCCCACTGCAGCAACATTTCCTTGGCCTGGGTGCCGAGGACGCTGTAATCGTTGAAATACTTTTTGCTGTACCCCTTGAAGAAAGCCTCCGGGGTTTGTCCTTCCTTCCCGTGTTCGGCAAAGACTGCCTGGCCGGCCGCCGTCGCCTGCCAGTCCTTATACTCTTGCTGAAACGCCTGCTCGAAGCGCACGTAGTAATCGCCGACAAAATGGTCGGGTTTGGTTCCCGTGCTCGCGGGGGTGGCACCGTTACCGAAGAGCTGCCAGGCCAGCATGGATTTACAGATGGCAATCCCCCGGTCGTTGATGATCTGAACTTTCTTGACGTCATAGCCCGCCTTAGCCAGGAGTTGGCTGGTTGACCACCCGAGCAGGATGTTCCGGACGTGCCCCAGGTGTAAAGGCTTATTGGTATTGGGGCTGGAAAATTCCACCACCACCGTTTCCCCCTTGGCCGGTGCCTGACCAAAATCTTCCGCTAAACCTTCTTCCAGCAAGAATTCCTTCCAGTAGCTATCGGCGATCACCAGGTTCAGAAAACCTTTGATGACGTTAAAGTCGGCTACTTCCGCTACCTTTTCCTTGAGGTAGCCGCCTAAGTCGTTGGCGATCTCATCCGGCTTTTTCCTGGCGACCCGGGTTAGGGGAAAAGTAACCACGGTGAATTCTCCCGCAAACTCCTTACGGGTGGTTTGCAGGGTAATTTCCTGAGCGGTGCCATCGGCACCGTATAGGCTGGAAATGGCGTCCTGGACGCCGGCCTCTAAAATTTGGGGTAAAGACTTTTTCATATCGGGGGGCAAAAGTACAGAGAACGACCTGGATTGCGGAAACAGATGTAATTTTCCCGCCAAGGAAAATGAAATTCCAGCCTCTGGGGTCGGTTACATCAAGCCAGCAAAAAGAATCAGTACGTAAATTACCAGGAGTAAGGTCAGGAAGATAACCGCAACCATTTCTACGTAGCGCGCCAGGTTCTCCTCCTGGTAATACCGTGGCCGGGCGGGCGGGAAGGCCGGCGTTGGCAGCCGTTGTTCCGAAAGCCGAAGCTGCCGGAAAAACCGTCGGATCACCAATTCTTTGGTGCTTTCCGTAAGATCAGCATTGTACCAGGGCAATTCCCCGGAGTCCACCAGGTTAAGATCTTCGTCCAATTCGCTCAGGCCAGGAAGCGAAAACCCCTCCGTGTCGTAAGCCAACGGACGCACCTGGTGAAAAGCTGCAAGCGGTGCAATTTCGTTTACC
>JAUIIF010000873.1 GCA_030431945.1 Bacteroidia bacterium
GCAGCTGTACGTACTGGGCCCGATCACGATGCTCTTGTTTGGCTGGATCGGTGCCTGGATGTTACTCAGCTATTATCGCCACCGGGTTAGTTGGGATGCGTCCGGGATCAGCATTTTCAACCAATGGAATAAAGAAGTTTTCCTTCCCTGGGAAGACATCCAGGCCGTTACCTACGAAAAAGGTCTTGGGCGCTTTCGGCTGCGAACAAAAGCCCAGAGAAGGTACACCCTCAGCGCAGCGCTGGTCGGGCTCAAAGCTTTTTTTCTGGCGCTGAAAGAAAAGACCGGCATCCAACCTGCCGGCGAGGGGCTGCCGCAAGAATTCTCGTAACCCCCTATCCTACTGCAGGATCACGGGGATTTCCAGCGTTCGGTGAATCCCTTCGGTTGCACTGGGGTTATCCAGGATGAACTGGAGCCGGGCCGGCTGTTCCGGTCCTGCAATGAACAGCAATGCAGCCTTAAACGGAACAAAGCCCCGCTCAATCCCGTATTCCTGCATTTTCGCCGGTACCTGGGCCAGCACGTTACCACTCGTATCAACCAGTTTCACCGGAAAATCCCCCTCAAAATACCAGGAGACATCAGCCTTACCCGTAAGGTTGAATGGAGATACCAGCCGGGCTCCCGGACCAATTCCGTCAACTTGGATCAGACTGCCTAAAGGGCGAGGGTCAGCGTCCGGGTTATAATCCGTTACGCCGTTTGCATTCGTGGTCGTTCCTCCGCCATTGCCACCAGCGGAATTTCCCGGCTGGCAAGCAGTGAGTAAACAAATGGGCAGCAGCAGTAAGAAACGGGCGATCATACTATTTTCGGACGAAGATAGCATTCCTGCTCCGGCATTCCGCTCCATTCGCCTGGTCCCTGCTTGTACTGCAGCCCAAATACTTGCTCAGGGTTCAGCAGGTTCGGCAAAAGCCCGCAGGGTAATGGAAATTCGCTTACCGGCGTACTTTTTCAGTTTTGGTACTTCGTGGGTCCAGGTAAGGTTAGTTGCCCAGGGCATGACCAGGGCAATTCCATCCGAGACCAGGGTGTCTTTTACGCCTGCTCCGGGCGCTTGCCAGGGGCGCAAGCGGAAAATTCGATCTTCTCCCCGCGAAATGGTTACGATGGGAGTTCCGGGGACTAAGCCTTCCCTGCTGTCCCGGTGCCGGCCGATGTAGTGGCCCGCAGCACCATCGTACCAGTTGACTAACAGTCCGTTCAGCCGCGGATCTACCCGTTCCCGCCCCCAGTCTAGAAAAGGCGCTAAGAGAGGGGGAACTGGCAGGGCATTATTTTTTGCCCCCGTGTACACATAATCATACCCGTAAGCCTGTTGCCAGCGCGGCGTTTTCACCTCCTTACCGTGC
>JAUIIF010000227.1 GCA_030431945.1 Bacteroidia bacterium
ATTGGTTACCTGAAAAACGTAATCAAGACTCTCAAACGGGAAAATCAACGGATTACGTACGGTATCTGAACTCAGGTAGTCTGCGGGTGTCCAGAGGTACTCATACACATCCCCCGCCGGGCTAACGAGTGGATTAAGTCGGGTCAGGCTATCCCCCAGTTCAATGGTAATTTCCTCGGGCAGGTCGATCAGAATTTGCGGTGGCTGGTTTACGCTGAAGGTTTGTTCAGCGGAGCAGCCTACACTGTCAAATACCGTTACCACCACTTCTCCGGCAAAGGCTGTTCCGGTCTGTCCTACCGGAATGCGGAAGCCGTCATTGTTAACGGAGAACGTAAAGTCCTGGATCCCGTTCGAGGTACCACCAAAGGCTGTATCGATCAAAACCGGCGTGGTTTCTCCGAAACAGAGTGGCTCTTCAATGGGTAATACGCTGAAAATAATTGCTTCCGGTTCACCGATGGTATAGCTGACACTATCCTGGCACCCCTCAATATCCGTCACGGTTACCCCGTAAGTTCCCGGGGAAAGATCAGTGGCTAAGGGCTCCGTACTACCGGCTACATTGCCCGACCAGGAATACGGATTAGTGGCCAGGTCATTATTATTCACGCTGCTGATAAAGACGCCGATACGGCCGTTTGCATCACCAGCACACTGGACGGTTGCCGTAGTCTGTACCGGATCGATGGAGAGGGTGAGCGGGTCCGGCTGGGTAATGCTGAACGTTTGGGTGCCCGGAGAGCAACCATTAGCATCCGTAATGTCAAGGGTGTAATTCATTCCTGCGGCCAGGCCGTCAACAATGCTGTCTACATCTGGCGCAACTGACCAGGCGTAGTTATACCCAGGCGTACCACCGCTTAGTATTACCGTTGCCCGACCATCCGTAAGACCATTACAGCTAACCGGCTCAGTTTGTAAGTCTACCACAAACTCTTCGGGGCTACGGATCGTATCGGTAAAGGACTCTGAGCAGAACATATCCGACACCCGGACAGTTAGCGGGCCGCGAGCCAGACCAGTTTCCGTACTCTGCGTCGCATTCATGGTCATATTGTTGGAGGACACCCAGGTGAAGTTGAAGTTGCCCGCTGATCCGTCAGCGTATTCAGCGACGAAGGTCGCTTGTCCATCCATAACCATATCATCAGGGCAGCTTACCGGATCAAGCTGAAAAGTACCCGCGATGGCTGGTGGGTCCACCAGTACGAAAGTAGTATCGAACGGAGGCTGACAACCGTTACCGTCCGTAATCGTCACGGTGTAGGAGCCGGCGCGCAAATTGGTAAAGGCCGGGTTGGTGGTAGGCGGAGCAAACGGATCAGTGGACCAAACGTAGTTGTAGGTACCGTCGGCATTCGCCGTGCCCCCTGTGGGGTTAAGGAAAATACTGCCGTTCGCATCCCCCGGGCACTGGGGGTCATTGACGATGAAACTTTCCAGGAAGACTTCTCCCGGGCTCACCACAGTGCCGGTTCCAAAAGCAGAGCAGGAATTTGACGTCAATACTTCGACGGCGTAATCACCTACGGGGAGGTTGTTTTGAGTGGTCGCCCCCGTAGCGACCTGGGCACCCAACGTTCCGTCAGCATTGAGCCGGTACCAGTTAATACCAGTGATCGTCTCCCCCATCGGCGGGGTGGCGACTACGGTAAGCTGACCGTCTATATCTCCAGGACAGGAGATGAAACTGGTATCAATCAGCATCAGATTTGCTCCGGCTGGCGCGTTAATACGGAAGTTCAGGGAGTCCATACAGCCATTGTCATCCGTAACGATGAGCACGTAGTTGGTATCTGCACTAAGGCCCGTCAGGCTATTGGCCGGGGTGATGGTATCCAGCGGCTGGTCGAGGCTGTCGTTTACCCACCGGTAGACGTAAGGCGCCGTACCGCCACCAACGGTGGCCAGGATCGAACCGTCCATCCCCGTACTACAGGTTTCGTTCTGGATGGTGGGGTTCTGGTCAATAATCAGTTCCGCCGGCTCAAAAACGGTGAAGGTATCTCTGGCTTCACATCCTGCGGGGTCCATGTCCCGCAGGATAACGACGTATTGTGCCGGGCTGAGGTTGGGGAATTCAAAGGGAACGGTGTTGTCCGTAATTTCTGCAAAGGGGGTAACGATGGTCGTCGTCAGGTTAACCAGACTAACCTCATAATTTCCCACCGGAGCGGCACCGGAAGCAGAGCCGTTAACCCGGATAGCGCCATTATCGTCACCAAAACAGGTAATAGAATCTACTTCGGCGATGATGAATAAAGTTTTTTGTGCGTTTACAACGAAGTTGGAAGTATCCCGACAGCCACGTGCATCTTCAACAATAACTTCGTATTCGTCCGGTACCAGGGTCAGTCGGTCAGAAGCCACCACGTCTGAATCCGTTCCGAGGCCACCGGGCCAGATGAAGTCGTACGGTCCGGTACCACCTTCAGCAGTGATGGTGATACTACCATCCGGGGAGCCCGTACAGGTAGCATTGCTGACTGCATCCACCGGATTGTCTGGCCTAACCCGCACGTCAGAGGGCTGATTGAGATTTCCCCGGTCGTCACTGGTACAAAGTCCGTTAGGAGCCGTTACGGTCACTTCGTACTGACCGGAAACGAGGCCCATGCGGACATCGCCCGTTTCCGTAGAGTTCTGCCAGGCAAACGTGTACCCTGCCGTGAGTGGATCCATGACCTCTACCCCGTTTTCAAAGACAACGGCACGGACAGATCCGTCACTGAATCCATTACAACTCGGTGGCGACACCACCTCCACGTTGACGGCGATGGCAAAGCCCGCTTCCACTTCAATAGTATCAATGGTAATTTCTCCGTTAGCGGACTCCACCTGGACGGCGTACTCCGCATCTTCCAACCCGTTAAAGGTGGCAGACGCCGGATTACCGGTCCGGGTTTGGGCGTCGCGGAAAACGGCTTCCGGCGTCGGCGCAATGCGCCGGATCGAAAAAATATAAGGATCCGGGGCCCCCGCTGCGGTTGCGGTAATCCTGCCGTCATTAAAGCCATCACAATTTTCGTTGTCCCGGACCAACTCCACGAGGAAGGGCTTTTCCGTAATGACGATAGCACCTGGGTTTACGATCAGCAGATCAACTTCCATCGGCTCGCGGGTATATTCAGCCGCCGCATCTACGTTAATTAACGGCGTCTGATCACCAATCTGACCAAGAGCCGTGAAGCAGACTTCAAACAGTGTTCCCCCATCCGGCACGGTAGCTGCATTGGTCGTAAAACCAGAGTACACCAGTCGCAAAAGACCTTCCCGCAGGGTTCCGCCGCTACTAACGGGGCCGTTAGAGAAGATATCCGAAGGCAATAATGGATTAAAAGCCGTAATGCTGTCGTACTGCAGTACTGCGGGATCGAAATCGAGATCAAACTGGAAGCCCAGGATATCGGTAAAATTTTCGACCGTCACCGGGACGCAAAAACTTTCCCCCGGCAGAACGGATTCGTAAGGAAGATTGAAAACAACCGGTTGGGGACAGCCTTCGGGGTGAACAACCGTGATACCAGCACCACGGCCCAGGCTACAACTGTTACCATCTTCAATGGTAATAAGGTAGGTGCCGGGGGAAGGGACTTCGTACCGGACAACCCCGTTGTGCACGATGTCCGTAGCAGGTGTCAGTACCGTACCACGGGCACCGGTAGCCGTATTTACGATACTTATATTGTACCCAGGTCCGCCTCGGAGCTCAGGGGTACCTCCCCGCACATCAAAGAGGCCTTCACAGCCGACGGGATTATTGTCCAGGTTAGCCACCGATATGGGGTTCAGGTAGGCGACGGTGAAAGTCTGGGTGGTCGAAACATCCACACACGAGCCGGCAGGGTTTCCTTCGTAAATGGCTTCCCCCGTCATTCCGTCGACATCATCAAAGGTTATGGGCGCCAGGGTAAGCACGACCGGCGTAGGCTCTCCGCCCACGGGAAAAAGCCCCGGAATGGTAAAGCCCCCCACATTATCGTTGGCCAGGGTAAGGGTGTAGTCTCCCGTAGCGTAGTTCACGGGTACACCGATCGCCAGCTGATCAAAAGGTGGCAACCCGTTGTCGGCGACACAGGGATCTGCGGCTATTTGAGTCAACGTCGGGCCAGTCACTGTTGGCGCACAGCGATAAAATGCGTAGCCAACGCCTGCCTGGGTCGACAGGTCAGGATCTCCCGATAAATCGGTCGTTCCATTAATCAGGTTAACGGTGAATTCGTCGTCCGCACACATAAAGATGGTATCCGGGCGGCTGCCGTAAGGACGAATGGTCGTCGGCAGCAGGTTCTGACCAAAGCTCGTGCTTTCCATATTGAAGCCCGAGAACCGATTGATCTGCCCGGCATCGTTACACTCCATCTTCCAGCCGAGCGGATGAGCAGTAGCCGCCCCTTTCGGAACGTTAACGCTGACCGGTCGCTGGGCCAGCAAACCGAGTGGCGCCAGGAGCGCGCACAGAAAACAAAGAAATAAAAGGGAACGGAGCGAGTGACCGTGATGCATACCGGGCAAATTCAATTCATAGCGCCTCATGGGGAGGCAGGGAGACACAAAAACCCTGCGTTTTCCAAATTTGCTTTGGAAAGGGCCGCAAAGGTACAGCCTTACCAACGTTGATGGTAGGGGCTAAAGTGCGAAGACATGATGTTAAATAAGTAAAGTTACCGGGACAAGGCTGCCAGGCGACACCATCTTCAGCAAAAGAGTGCCCCTTAAAACAAACGCTGACCGCCCCGTACACCCCCGTTTCTTATCCCCGGCGGGCTTTCGTCAGTAGGCAATGATCCTGGCTTCCAGCCGATTGTTGACGGCATAATCTTCCGGACTGCAATTTGTACACGGCCGCAGGCGATAGCTGTTTCCGTAAGCAATGGTGCGCAGCCGGCTGGCTTTAATCCCCTTACGCAAGAGGGCCTGGCGCACTGCCTGAGCTCTTTGTTCCCCAAGGCGGACCAGTTCCTGTGGCGTTTTGGGTCCGTCGGAGTGGGCAATCAGTAAAAGCTGCAGGTCCGGTCGCTCCTGCAACAATACTTCCAGCAACTCCAGGTCGCGGGAACGCTCTTCCTGTAAGATGGAAGTATTGTCAAAAAAATTAATGCCAGGCAGCGGCAGCACTGCATCCTGAGCGCTCCCTCCTCTCCGGCTGATGTTACCTTCGGGCTGTAAGGCCAAATTGAATACCGGGTGTTCCACGCCCCGCAACGCTGTTGCCGGCAGCGTAACCGCACTGGTTTCGTACCCCGGCCGGCCGGCCGCCACCAGGTAGCCGCAGCCTGCTGGCAGGCAGATTTCGTAGTTCCCGGCCAGATCCGTTTGCGTGGAAAATGACCCGACCGCGCAGTCTGCCGGTCTGAACTGAATCGGTACGGCTTCAACACCTCCACCGTTCCGGTCCGTAATTTTACCCGAAAGTATCTGGCAGTTGTTCGGCTGCAGGGTGATGGCCAGTGGCCTGCTGGGCCCGTCCCTGGTGTAGATAAACCGCAGCACTTCAGGCGCATAGCCGGCTTTATGCACGCGTACTTCGTACGTTTTCCCTGCCGTCAGCTCCAGGCGCAGGCTTCCTTCCCGGTCCGTCCGTAAGCTGGAGGGCTGTAACAATCCTAGTGGTTTGACGGTAGGCAGCACCTGCCTTCCCTCACCGGCGTTAACCAACTGGAAGGAGTAATAATCCGCCGGCAGGCGCCCGGCGGGGTCTACCTCCGCAAACCAGACCTGGGCTCCGGCTACCCGCCGGCTGGTGGCCCCATCGTAGAGGGTCAGGGTTTCCCCTTCTATTTCCGGCCCCCGCAGGGAAGTAATTCCGTTTTTCAGGCGCAGCAGGTAAATGTCATCCTGTCCCTTACCGGCCTCCCGGTTACTGACCAGGTACGCTCGGTTTCCATCAGCGGTAAGGGCAATGCCCACATCATCCCCGGGGGAATTTACGGGAGAGGGCAGGTTGATCAGGTCGCCCCACCGCCGGCCGCTCAGGTTGATCATAAAAAGATCATAACCTCCCTGCCCGCCGTGCCCGTCACTGGCAAAAAACAACCGCCCACTGGGGTGGATGTGGGGAAAAGCCTCATTCCCTTCGGTATTTATTTCCGGGCCCAGGTTAATCGCTTCACTCCACCGGCCCTCCCAGTAATCGCTAAAGTACAGGTCATAGCCTCCGTAGCCCCCCTCGCGGTTACTCGCAAAAAAGACCCGTTTCCCGTCGGGCATTACGGTTGGGTGCTGATTACTGAAATTCTTGCCGTTGAAGGGCAGGGCGCGCACCCCGGCCCAGTCATATTCAGCCCGGTAGGCGGAGTAAATGCCCAGGTTTACTTTTCCCGTCAGGTCTTCCACCGTGGCGCCATCGCGTTGCTGGGTGCGGGTGAAAAAGATAACCCGGTCTTCCTGGGTAAAGGATACGGGGCCTTCGTTGTAATTGGAGTTCAGTTCGACCGAAAAGGGACGGGGATTCCCCGGCACGCCCTCCCGGGAGAGAGGGGCCCGGAAAAGCTTAAAGTAGGTTTTACGGGTAGCCGGATCGATGTTCCCACGTTTCGGCCGCGTCAGAAAAACCAACTCGTCGCCGTAGATGGCGGGGCCAAACTGGGTTTCCCGGTCATTGATGCGCGCGCAGTTCTCCAGTTCAATCTCTCCGTTCACCACGGAAGTCATCAATGTTCCCTGCCCGGCAGCCGCCGCGGAAAGGAGCAGGAAAAATGCTGGAAGTATTGTTTTCAGCGCCATGCAGTTAGGATAGGGGCATAAAGGTAAGCACTCAGCGGGGCACGCTAATCAGGCGCGAACGCAGGTGCAAAGAAAGGTAAGAAACAGCATTACCGGTCCGGCCCTGCTCCCATTGTCCCTTATCCTTGCACCTGCGGCCGCGCCCCGTCCTGCCTTGCTGCGGCCTTTTTTCACCATCCCTGCCTCCGCACCGGGTACTAGCCGGCGGGGAACAGCCGCTTGATCGCTTCTTCGCGGGCGGTAAAAATGTTCTCTACCTGTCGCCGGACGAAGAGCCAGTCCGCCAGTGTCCCCAGCACCCCGAGGGGAGCCTGATAATGCAGGATGTCCTTCATTTCCGTTCGCCCGTCCCCCAGGTCCCGGAACCAATGCTGGTGGTGCCAGAGCGCAAAAGGCCCCACCCTTTGATCATCGATAAAGTGCTGGTGATGCTTGATCTGGGTGATTTCCGTCACCCAGTCCGCCGAAAAGCCCGGGAAGGGGCTGACG
>JAUIIF010000228.1 GCA_030431945.1 Bacteroidia bacterium
AATAAGTGCTGCGGAGCAGCAACGGAACTTTTTGTTGAGTATCACCCATGAGCTGAAGTCTCCCCTGGCAGGAATACGCTTAATTCTGGAAACTTTCCAAAAGCGGCGGGAACTCAAGCCGGAAATTCAGGAAAAGTTAAGTACCAATGCTCTGGCGGAAACGGATCGCCTGACGGCGCTCGTCAATGACCTACTGCTCAGCGCAAAACTGGAGAACATTGTCTACCAGATCAACGAAGAAGAACTAGACCTGGGAGAATTAATTCAGGATGCGGCGGACCGCATAGCTATGAAGTATAAGTCCGCTAACATCCACGTCGATATAGAACCAGATGTTGGTAGGGTGAGGGGAGACCGGCTGGGCCTGACCAGCGTCGCCGTCAACCTGCTCGAAAATGCTGCCAAATACAGCCAGCCCGATCCGGTAATCCACACTTCTCTGCAACGGGGGGGAGCCCACGAACTGATCTGGGAAGTATCGGACAACGGTATGGGCATCCCGGACCGGGAAAAAAAGCGGGTATTCACAAAATTTTATCGCATCGGTAATGAGGATACCCGGACCACCAAAGGAACGGGTCTGGGCCTGTTCATCGTGAAGCAGCTTGTGGAGAAGCATGGCGGCCAGCTGGAATTGGCGGACAATACCCCCGCCGGTACCACCTTCAGAATCTTCTTACCTACCGTTTGACCCATAATTTTCTTTGTATCTTCCAGACCCGGTTTCACCGGCTAACCCAATAACCAATTCCCACTATGAGATTACCAGCTACCGTGTTTTGTCTGTTCTTGAGCATCATCACTTTCGGCCAGCAAAACTTAGGCTATCAAACCCCCGCAAAAGCGATTCTTGACTTGGTCGACGTGCCGCTGGCCCCCTCCGTCCTGATGGACGAGGATAAGGAAAACATGATCCTCCTTTACCGCGACGCCTATAAGTCGATTGAAGAACTAAGCCAGCAAGAGCTGCGCCTTGGCGGACTGAGAATTGATCCTAAGACCAATATCGGTAGCCGTACGACTTACTACAATAAAGTAGCAGTAAGGGGCGTGGAAAAGGATACTGAATTAAAGGAGGTTACCGGATTACCGGAAAAGCTGAAACTCGCCAATGTAAACTGGAGCCCGGATTATAAAATGGTCGCCCTGACGAATACCACGCCGCAAGGGGTCGAAGTATGGGTGTTGGATGTAGCCGCCGCTGCCGCGCGGCGACTGACAGTAGCTGCCGATCTGCCCATCAATGCTAACCTGGGCGATGTCATCAATTGGTTTGCCGACGGTAAAGCCCTGCTCATTAAAACACTACCCAGTGACCGTAAACCACTGATTGACGGTGCAACTGCCGTGCCCACCGGCCCAACCATCTCCACCGCAGACGGTAAGAAGGCGCAGAACCGGACGTATCAGGATTTGCTGAAGAACCCGAACGATGAGCACAACTTTGAGCAGTTAGCGCGGGCAACCCTCAACAAGGTTTTCCTCGATGGTAAGGTAGAAACCTTCCTCCCCACCGATATGTACAGCGATATTTCCTTCAGCCCGGATGGTAATTACGTAATGGTCACCCGCTTAGAGCGTCCCTTCTCTTACCTGGTGCCCTACCGTCGGTTCCCAGCCGTAACCACGGTCTACACCAAGGACGGGGAAAAAGTCAACACGGTAAATACCGTCCCGCTCATCGAAGATCTGCCCCAGGGTTTTATGGCAACGCGTAAAGGCCGACGTAACGTCAGCTGGCGGGCGGATCGGCCTGCTTCCCTGATTTACGTCGAGGCACTCGACGGCGGAGACCCCGCCGTAGAAGTCGCCTACCGGGATCAGGTATTCCGCCTTCCGGCTCCCTTTGCCGGTAATGGCCTGCCATTACTCAAAACCATCAACCGGTTTGCCGGAATCGAATGGGGAAATGACGATACGGCCATTGCTTACGACCGTTGGTGGGATACCCGTAACACCAAGACCTACGTGTTCAACCCGGGGCGGCCGGATCTGGAGGCAAGGGTGATTGCGGACCGCAATTACCAGGATCGCTACAGTGATCCCGGAAGTTTCGTCACCCGCCGTAATGAATTCGGCCGCTCCGTACTGGCGCTGGAGGGCGGCGATGACGCTTTCCTGATCGGCGAAGGCTATTCGGAAGAAGGCCAATTCCCCTTCCTGGATAAAATGGACCTGGTGACGGGAAAGAAAGATCGTTTGTACCAGTCTGCTTACACCGATAAAGTAGAATCTCTCCGGGATTATGACCCGCAAGCCAGACAACTCTTGGTGAGAATCGAATCACCGACGGAATATCCTAATTACTACTTTCGGAACGTAACCAATGGAAAAGTAAAACAACTAACTACTTTCAACAACCCCTTCGCGGCCTTAGGGGAAGTTCATAAGGAAGTAATCACCTATGCGCGGGAAGACGGACTGGAGCTTTCCGGAACCCTGTACCTGCCAGTGGGCTACGATAAGGCCAAAAAGGAAAAGGTGCCGATGATCCTCTGGGCTTACCCCCGGGAGTATAAGGACAAAGCCAGTGCCAGCCAGAACACCGCTAATCCGAATGAATTCATTTATCCCTACTACGGTAGTCCGGTGTACTGGGTGACGAGAGGCTACGCGGTGCTGGACGGGGCCGCTTTCCCCATCGTAGGCGAAGGAGATACGGAACCCAACGATAGTTTTCGCAAACAACTGGTCGCCAACGCCAAGGCTGCCATTGATGCTGTAGATAACCTGGGGTACATTGACCGGGAGCGCGTAGCCGTTGGGGGGCACAGTTACGGCGCCTTCATGGTCGCCAACCTCCTGAGTCATTCGAACCTTTTTGCTGCGGGCATCGCCCGCTCCGGAGCCTATAACCGTACCCTTACCCCTTTCGGGTTTCAGAGTGAACAACGTAGTTACTGGGAAGCCCCGGAGGTGTACAATACAATGAGCCCCTTCATGCACGCCGAAAAAATGAAAACTCCTCTCTTGCTCGTTCACGGGGAAGCAGATAACAATTCCGGGACGTACCCCCTGCAAAGCGAGCGGTACTTCAACGCGTTGAAGGGATTGGGAGCTACGGTACGGCTGGTAATGTTGCCCAAAGAAAGCCACGGCTACCGCGCCAAGGAATCCATTCTCCACCTGTTATGGGAACAGGACCAGTGGATGGAGAAATGGGTAAAAAACAAAGGGCAGGTAAAACCATAGCCTGTTTTCGGCGGGGCGAATTGCTTTATTTATACTGCTTTCGCACCGGTACCGAGAATATTGCGCCCAAACTGTTTTCTTTGCACCTGCGTTCGCGCCCGGACGACCCGGGGCGAGGCTCCTTATTTTACCGCCACAAGACTAACCGACCAACCAAATAATGCAAACCACAGCCCTGACTGAAACCCACCGTGCCCTGGGGGCAAAGCTCGTTGACTTTGCCGGGTTCGAAATGCCCCTCACCTACACCAACCTGAAGGAAGAACACTATGCCGTACGGGAGCGCGCCGGGATGTTTGACGTGTCTCACATGGGGGAGTTCATCGTCCGTGGCCCCGGAGCCCGGGATCTGGTGCAATACGTTACGAGTAATGACGTGGACAAGCTGGCCGAAGGCCAGGCGCAGTACAGTTGCCTGCCCCGGCCGGAAGGCGGCATTGTCGATGACTTGCTGGTCTACCGCCTGCCACCATCACCCACCATGGGGAACGATGATGGCCACCCCGCCTATATGCTGGTCGTAAACGCAGGCAATATTAAAAAAGACTGGGACTGGATCAGTAGCCACAATTCTTTTGGGGCGACTATGATTAACATCAGCGACCAGACTGCCCTGCTGGCCGTGCAGGGGCCCCAGGCTACGGAAGTGCTGCAAACGCTGACGGATACTAACTTATCCGATATCTCTTACTACCACTTCACCCGGGGGAGCCTGGCCGGACACGATAACGTTATTCTGTCCGCCACGGGCTATACCGGTGCTGGTGGCTTTGAATTGTACCTCCGTAATGAGGACGTATTGTCTGTCTGGAATGCCATCCTGGAAGCCGGCCGCTCGGTAGACCTGAAGCCCTGTGGCCTCGGTGCCCGCGATACCCTGAGGTTGGAAAAGGGTTTTTGCCTCTACGGCAATGACATTAATGATGAAACGACCCCGCTGGAGGCGGGACTGGGCTGGATCACGAAGCTGAAGGCCGGAGATTTTGTCGGCCGCGATCATCTGCTGCGTCAGAAGGAAGCAGGTCTGGAACGACGCCTCGTAGGCTTTAAAGTAGAAGGGCGCCGCGCACCACGTCAGGGACACGGAATCCTGGACGCACGGGGCGAAGTGATCGGTACCGTCACCAGCGGCACCCACTCTCCTTCACTGGATTATCCGATCGGGCTTGGTTACGTTACCTACGGGCAGCATACCCCCGGCACTAAAATACAGGTTGACCTGGGGCGCAAGCAGCTGGAGGCAGAGGTGGTGAAAATTCCCTTCCTGTAAGCAATTACCTGCGGAAGCCGAATCCCTTGCTGCTCATTCCTTAACGAAGGACCAGCCGGCAACGGCGAGTTTGTTGGCTTCGCTTACGTCCTTCCAGCGGGTTAGCTCGTGGTACCGTCCGTTCGTCCAGTCGTCCAGCCCGTTGTCATAGTATTTGCTGGCGGGGGCTCCGGAAGCCCCGCCGGGCAGGGTGCCCCAGGCCCGGGGTTCCGGGCCCAGTTCTACCACCATTCGCCAGCTGGCTCCGTGGCCACCGTTGAGGGCGCGCGGGCTGAACCGTGAGCCGCCACTGTTGATCAGTCCGGACCCAAACCCGGGCACCGCACCGAGGTGACGGACCGTACTGTTGCGCATGACGGCCCAGGGTTCGGGGAGCGCTCCGTTGAGTTCCTCGAGAATCTCCTCAAACGCCCGCTGCGTGATGGTGGCCGCCGTCTCGCGAAATTCCGGCGTCGCCAAAATGTCAAAAACCGGATGCTTGGGCTGGCTCTTCAGCAGCGCCGTCCACCTCCATAATTCTGGGCGGAGGTATCCGGAGTCCTGTGGCATTTCGTCAAAAGTCAGGTCGTACAGTTTCAGCCGCCACTGCTCAAAAAGGGTAGCAGCCCGGCTGTCGCCTTCGCAATAATAATCCCACTCAGAAAGCAGTCGCAATAACCTGGTGCCTTCCGTCGTCAGGGCACCCCGGTTAATCCTGGCGATCAGCAGCGGAGTCAGTTCTTCCGCAAGCAGCGAATAGGTGTTCAGTTGCAACTCCTTCATCTTACGCTGGTTCATGGTCTTTTCCCGGGTAAGCCGGCGATTGATCAGGCGGCCCCGGTATTCATCAAAGCCACCGTGATAGGGGTAAGGATAGTCCGGGCCGGTAGTCACCTGGTTCGCAGAGGAGACGAACCCGCGCGCTGGGTTTTTATGTTCAGGACGCTCGGAAAAGGGGATGTACCCCCGCCAATTATTGGTAGCGCTGTTGCCGGGGATGGGGTAGCGGCCCGAAAATTCTCCCCGCAGCGGGAAGCCCCCGTTGGGGCGAATGGCGATGTCCCCGTTTTTTGCGGCGAAAAGAAAGTTTTGTGCCGGATCGATGTAGCCCCGGAGGGCGGTAAGGTAATCTTCGTAACCGGTGGCCTGCATCAGCCCCAGGAAAGTGCCTACGATGGTGTGCGGTCGTTGTCCGGCGCCCGGGGCATCGTGGGCCAACCAACGCATGGCCATATTGGCGTAGGGCCCTTCGGTCGCGGGAACCGGGCCGAAGACCGTCCACGGCGTACGTAGAATAACGGGCGGCTGGCCCTTGACAAAAATGGTGTCCGTTTGTATCCGGGCGGCTACCGCCTGGCCATCCAGCAGGTATTCAGTGCGGGTACTGTCCGTCCACGCTATCTGAAACCAATCGGTAACATCGTGGCCGACGTTTGTTTCCCCGTAGGCAACGTGGTCGTTGAAGCCGATCATGATGCCGGGCGCGCCGGGAAGGCTGACACCGCGTGCGTTGACGCCGGGGAAAACAACCTGCTGTTCGCACCAGATGCTGGGAAGGGTCAGGGAAAGATGGGGGTCGCTGGCCAGTAAGGGCAGGCCGGTATTGGAGCGCGTGCCGGCGATTGCCCAGTTGTTAGACCCGTTATTGGGGTGGGGAGGCATGAGCGTGTAGGCGTCGGTACCCGCAGCCGTTGCCGGAACGTGCGGAAGGGCAGCGGCAAGGAATGCAGGCGGGGTGACGGGGGGCGCGGACGCTGGTGCGGAGGAAGCAGGAAGGAGCAGGGCCTGGTCATCAGTCGTTGGTGAGCTGGCTTTTTTACTGTTCTTGTACCGGCCGTCGTCGGGGACGATGGGGCTGGCGTTCGGGAACCGCTCGGGGTAGAGCGATTGGTAAGTGGTCGTGCCAAGCTCCGCCCTGGTCTTCGCCGCGGCGGCGTCGGAGTACCGCGCGGAGAGACTTTGGGACATTCCCTTCATCAGCAGCGCCGTCCGGTAAGGAGACCAGCGGAGGGGCGTATGGTCAAGTAATTTATATTCTACCGGGTAGTCTTCCGGCAGGAGCTGGTCCAGGTAAGCGTTGTAACCTGCTGCGTAGGCCTCCAGCGCCGCGTAGTCCTGGGGGAAATGTACCGCCATCGTATCGATGGCTTTCCGTGCGGCAACCCGGAAACCCCGCTGCACCTGGTCGCGGTCGCGGGCCAGGGTGCGGGTACCCAATACCTCACTCAAACGCCCTTCGGTTGCTCTGGTACTTACATCCATTTGCCAAAGTCGGTCGGCAGCGTGCGCATACCCCTGCAGAAAACAGGCCTGGGAGAGGTTAGCGGCGAAAATATGCGGTACCGCCCGCTCGTCGAAGTAAATCTTTCCACCGGCGAGCGGATGAGCAAGCTTAATCTCCAGGGGGCCTTGCCGTTCCGTGGCTCGTGGTAGTGCATTGTGCCAAAAACCCTTAGCGGGATTGAAAAACTGCCCGAGAGCAGGAACCGGAAGCCCT
Organism: Bacteroidia bacterium; assembly: GCA_030431945.1. Lineage (GTDB taxonomy): Bacteria > Bacteroidota > Bacteroidia > Chitinophagales > Saprospiraceae > Neolewinella. The sequence goes on from JAUIIF010000228.1 coordinate 6,939, forward strand.
GCCGGGCCGGCATAACTGCCAAAAAATATCCAGCAGGCCAGGACCAGGGCGGAAAGCGCGAGATTAACGTATTTCATGGTGGATGGTTAGACGCAGTAAGCGGAGAAGCAATGTACGATGATCCGTTTTAACTTACAGGCTGCCCTAGTTGCTGGTTTTGGTTGGGTGGACAGTTTTTTGGCATGGGGAATTTGGAGGGCACGGAAAACACGGAAGGCACGGAGGACACGGAGGGCACGGAAGGAACGGAAGACACGGAAG
>JAUIIF010000229.1 GCA_030431945.1 Bacteroidia bacterium
CTTAGGTATATCCAGTGGTAGCGGATCAGGGTAACGATTATCCACCGCTTTGAACCATCCAATAACCAAATATTCCAAGACATGAAAAACCGTTTTCTCTTTTTACTAGTGCTGGCCCTGGGCACCTGGTCCGCAGCTTTTGCCCAGGAACCCGTCAATGAAGAAATAAATACCATCATCCGTAAGCACGGCCTGGAGGAAGGCCAGGCCATGGACATTGCCGGATGGATGATGGATGTGTACGGACCCCGGTTAACCGGGTCACCAATGCTCGATAACGCAACGGCGTGGGCGACTAAGACCCTCAAGGATTGGGGCATGCAAAACGTCCACCTGGAAAGCTGGGGGCCGTTCGGCCGAGGCTGGGAAATGAGTCACTTCGAAATGCATAATGCCGGCCCCGGCTACTGGCCCATCATTGCTTACCCGAAGGCCTGGTCTCCCTCCGTTAAAGGTGACGGCGAAGCGATCTACCTCGACGCAGAAACCGTAGAAGACCTGGAAGCCTACCGGGGTAAGTTAGGCGGAAAATTTGTGCTGCTGGACACCATCCGCGAAGTAAAGGAACTGTTTGAACCGGACGCCTCGCGCCACGATGCAGAAAGCCTGCTGCGCCTGGCTAACGCAAACGAGCCAACCCCACGGCCCCGCCGAAATTATAACCTGGGCGCCCGTTCTTATTTCCAGGCCCTGTGGACAATGCTCGAGGAGGAAAAGCCGCTTGCCGTACTGGACCGCAGCTACAAAGGCGACCTGGGGACAGTCTTCGTTTCCGGTGCCCGTACTGCCGAAGGCCGGTCCCGTGATCAGGACCAGGACGTAGTTCCCCAGATAACGGTTTCCGTTGAACACTACAACCGCATCTTGCGGAACCTCCAGCGGGGACTGCCCGTTTCCTTAAGTATTAACCTGGAGGCCCGGTATACCAACCCCGACGGTATGGAACACAACATTATCGCGGAGATCCCCGGTACGGACCTGAAAGACGAAGTGGTGATGTTCGGCGCACACTTTGATTCCTGGCATACGGCCACCGGGGCAACGGACAACGGTGCCGGCTCCACGGTAATGATGGAAGCGGCACGTATCTTGCTGGAAACGATCAAGGAAAGCGGAATTCAGCCCCGGCGCACCCTTCGCCTCGCCCTGTGGACGGGAGAGGAGCAGGGGCTGCTCGGCTCCCGTGGCTACGCCAAGGAGCACTTTGCGGTATTTCCTCCGGACAGCTATACCCCCCAAAGCTTCAAGCCCGAACAGGAGAAAATATCCGGGTACTACAATCTGGATAACGGTACCGGGAAGATCCGCGGGGTTTACCTGCAGGGAAATGGAGCCGTTGCGCCCATCTTCCGTGCCTGGCTCAAGCCGTTTCGGGACCTGGACGCCAGCACCCTGAGCTTATCGAATACGGGGGGGACGGATCACATCACTTTTGATGCCGTAGGTATCCCCGGGTTCCAGTTCATTCAGGAGCCAATGGCTTATTTCTCCCGGACGCACCACTCAAATATGGATAATCTGGACCACCTTTCCGGAGACGACCTTGCCCAGGCAGCCACCATCATCGCTTCCTTCGTCATGCATACCGCCATGCGGGATGAAATGCTGCCACGTAAGCCCTCTGCCGAGGAGGAAAAGTCAAGTGCCGCAGGAGGTAAATAGAGCTGAAATATTGCGCCAGGCCAATTAGGCCGTTCGTACAGCTGGTGAGTAAGTTCTTGAGGGTTGACTGCCCTGCCCGGGAGCTTACACGCCAGCTGTACTGTTTTTTAGCAGCCAGCATGGTGCTACACTGGGTAACTAAAGGTGGGGGACTTCACAATTATCTTCCCGCTGTTCAATTTCGTGATCGAGACTGGTGAGGATGGTCGTATCAATTTCCGCTGATTTGCCTGTAATCCTGAGTACTTTTTGAGTAGATGGTGGAGAACCCGGACGCCAACCGGGTTAATTCCCGGGTCATTTCCTCGACGTCGAATTGGAAATTTAACTTGCGTGCGTTCATGTTGGGCGGGTTAATGTGAATAAAATGGGCTAGCTTTCTGCCCCTAACTTAGGAACCATAAGTACCATTCAGTATGTCAGCAGATCAAAGTTTTTCAGCCCTGGGCCTTAATTTACCCCCTGCCCCCGCGCCCTTGGGCGTGTATAAACCCTTCCTGATTGTCGGTAACATGGCCTACGTTTCCGGCCACGGTACCGTACAGGAAGACGGCAGCCTCATCATCGGCAGGGTGGGGGAAGACCTCGACCTCGAAGCGGGAAAAATGGCTGCCCGGCAAGTAGGGCTGGCCATTTTAGCGACCTTGCTGAAAAACCTGGGCTCATTGGATCGGATCGAACGGGTGGTAAAGGTGTTGGGGATGGTAAATGCCACCCTTGATTTCGAGAAGCACCCCTACGTCATTAATGGATGCAGCGAACTTTTTGCCCAGGTCTGGGGAGCGGAAAAAGGCGTTGGTGTGCGCAGCGCCGTCGGGATGGCCACCTTGCCCGATAACATTCCGGTAGAAATTGAAGCCCACTTCCTGCTTAAATAAACAGTTCGTCATTTCTGATTAATGGAGGTACAACAACTGGACACCCCGGCCTTACTGGTGGACGTGGATAAAGTAGCGGAAAATATCCAGCTAGCCATTACGTATGCCGGCGGCGCAAACCGCTTGCGGCCGCACGTGAAAACGCACAAGATTTTAGAAGTGGCCAAAATGCAGATAGCTGCAGGTATTGAAAAATTCAAATGTGCAACAATAGCGGAGGCAGAAATGCTGGGCCTGGCGGGGGCTAAGGACGTATTGCTGGCCTATCCGGTCCAGGGGCCAAAAATTAAGCGGGTACTTGCACTACAAGCCGCTTTTCCCGGAACCGAGTTTGCAGTCCTGATTGACAACCTGGCAACGGCCCGGCACATTAACACCCTGGCGGGGGCCGCCAAGGCGTTGGTGCGCGCCTTCATCGACCTGAACGTTGGGCAATCACGAACGGGCATCCTCCCCAGCGTTGCCGCGTCGCTGGTGGAACATTGTCAGGAATTCGGGCACCTAAAAGTAATTGGCCTGCACGCTTACGATGGTCATCTTCACCAATCTTCTCTACCTTCCAGAACCGAGGCCTGCCGCGCAGCCTTTGGCGAGGTAGACCAGTTGCGTAAGCAACTTAACCAGCGTTACGCCCGGAATTTTACGGTGGTAGCAGGGGGTAGCCCAACCTTTCCGATTCACGCAAAGTATCATAACGTGGAATGCAGCCCCGGCACATTTATTTTCTGGGATCAGGGATATCAGGACAACTATCCGGAACAAGCTTTCAAAAAGGCAGCCGTACTGGTCACCCGGGTAATATCAAAAATTGATCCGTTTACGTATTGTCTTGACCTTGGCCATAAAAGTGTGGCCAGCGAAATGCCCTTCCCACGGGTCAGATTGGTCACTGACCTGGACCTGACCCAAACGAGCCACAGCGAAGAACACCTGGTCGTTACTTCTCCGGTCGCCAATGTGCTGGAGCCAGGACAGCTACTTTTGGCCTATCCTTACCACATTTGTCCTACCGTCGCCTTGTATGATCAGGTGGTAGTGGTGCGCAAGGAGCTGCCAATGGCGACCTGGGACGTGATAGCCCGGGACCGAAAAATTACCATATGACAGACCAGCCACTGATCATTGATGGCCACCTTGACCTGAGCATGAACGCCATGGAGTGGAACCGTGATCTGCGCCTTCCCGTTTCTGCGATCCGTACACGGGAGGCCGGCCTGCAGGATAAGCCTGATCGCGGAAAGAATACGGTAGCCTTTCCCGAAATGCGTGCGGGGAATGTCGGCTTTTGCTTTGCTACCCTCATTGCCCGCTACGCCAAGCCGACGCACCCGCTGGGCGGGTGGAACTCTCCGGCGCAAGCCTGGGCAATGGTGCAGGCCCAACTGGCCTGGTACGAAGAAATGATCCGGCAACATGAACTCCGGCTGGTCCGGACGCAGGAGGAACTGGAGGCACACCTCCAACGCTGGCAAGCGGGTGACCGGCAGCAAATCGGCTTTCTCCTGACCCTGGAAGGAGCCGACGCTATCGTGTCTCCGGATCACCTGACCCAACTCCACGCACGGGGGCTGCGGGCCATTGGGCCCGCCCACTACGGCCCGGGAACTTATGCTTTCGGTACCGACAGCGAGGGAAGTATCGGCCCCAGAGGGAAAGAGTTGTTGCGTAAGATGGAGACCTTAGGCATCATCCTGGATGCTACTCACCTTTGTGACACCAGCTTCTGGGAAGCATTGGATCATTTCAACGGAGTGGTCTGGGCCAGCCACAGCAATTGCCGTGCACTGGTCAACCATAACCGCCAGTTTTCGGATGAACAACTCAAAGCCCTGATAGAACGAGGGGCCGTAATTGGCCTGCCGCTCGATGCCTGGATGATGGTGCCCGATTGGCAACGGGGAAAGTCTCACCCCAGTAATACCCCGGTAACACTGGAGCTGATGATTGATAACCTGGACCACATTTGTCAGCTGGCCGGAAATGCCGACCACGTTGCCATCGGGACGGATCTCGATGGCGGCTTCGGTAAGGAGCAGTGCCCGAGCGACCTGGAGACGATCGGCGATTTGCAAAAGTTACCCGGCTTGTTGCAGCAGCGTGGCTACACCGAAACGGAAACAGCCGCGGTGTTAAATAAAAATTGGTTACGTATTTTACGTCAGGGATTAACGTAACCAAGCGTACTATGGACAACCAGGAAATAACCCAGATCAGCGCCTACCGGAAAGAAACTTTTACCCAGGTAACTCGAAAGGGTGACGCGATAACCCATGATGTCTTTACCCGGGGGGCAGGGAAAAAAGTCCTCGTGCTCATTCAGGAACTTCCGGGTATCGGACAAGAGACCTTGTCGCTGGCCGACCGCTTTGTGGCGGAAGGATATACCGTCGTCTTGCCGCACCTTTTCGGGCCCATCGGCAAAACCACGCCGGTAGCTAACCTCGTCCGGGTACTGTGCCTCCGGAAAGAATTTTCCATTTTTGCCAAAAACGCTTCCAGCCCCGTCGTTGACTACCTGAGTGGGCTTTGTACCATGCTGAAAGATCGCCACCAAGTACCGGGGGTGGCCGTGATCGGTATGTGCCTTACCGGAAACTTCGCCATCTCCCTGATGGCTACGGAGGCAGTGCTGGCAGGATTTGCCAGCCAGCCTTCTCTACCCCTCTTTAACCAATCAGGCCTGCACATGAGTCCCGCAGAAATTGGCTTGGTCAGCAAAAAACTCGATCAGGTCGGGCCCATGCACTGTGGGCGTTTCGAGGGAGATAAGACCTGTACCGGAACTAAGTTCGCGGCCCTGCGGCGCGCTTTCAATGAGCAGGGGCGGGAACGAATAATCTTCCACGAACTACCGGGCAAGGGACACTCTATCCTTACCCTTGACTTTGTGGATCAGGAAGGTCATCCTACCCGGGAAGTGCTGGAAGAGGTAATCGCGTACTTTGATGACCAGCTGAAATAAGCTGGCTGGCAAAAGGCTCAGTAGATGGGTTAGTGGCGTAAAAGGACAGATGCCGGAAGCTGGCAGCTGGGGCAGGCATGAGAAATAGCGGATTATTTCCATCTTTGCGCACTGACTAACAGAATACTTCCCCATGAAAATTGTGCTGCTGGGCTACGGAAAGATGAACCAACTCATTGCCGGAATGGCCAGGGCGGCCGGTCATGAAATTATGCTTACGGTTGATGAGCACAACCGGAACAGCATTACGGCCGCTGATTTAAGTGGGGCCGACGTCGCCATTGACTTTACCCGGCCGGAAGCGGCCGTTGCCAATATCCACCTGGCCCTGGAAGCGGGGGTGCCCATTGTGGTCGGCACGACTGGCTGGCTGGCAGATTTACCGACCGTTAAAGATTCCGTTGCGAAAGCTGACGGTGCTCTTTTCTGGGCCTCTAATTTCAGTGTTGGCGTCAATGTATTCTTTGCTGCGGCGGCGAAAGCCGCCGAACTCAGCAATCGTTTCGGAGGCTATCAGGCTGCCGTGACCGAAATTCACCACACCCAGAAACTGGATGCCCCCAGTGGAACCGGGATCACCCTGGCCGAAAGAGTAGGGGAACAACTGGATGATTATGACTCCTGGGAACTGGCCGGGGTAAAATCCCCGGTACCCCAAACTTCCATTGCACCGGCGTCCGCGCCCAAAGTCGGAAAAACGCCCATCCCCATCAGCTCCGTTCGCGAGGAAGGCGTGCCCGGAACCCACCTGCTGACCCTGCAAAGTGCGGTGGATACCCTGGAATTAAAACATACCGCTCATTCGCGGGAAGGTTTCGCTCGTGGCGCCCTTACGGCGGCGAGCTGGGTGGTGGACAAAAAGGGCGTGTTCACGATGCGGGATCTACTCGGTATCTGATGCTTCAGGGCGCCAGCCAGGTAAAGTGCCAGTCGGGCGACTGCCCCCGGGTAGCCAGCAACCGGCGGTGTCCCTTTCTGTTCAGTTGCAGTACCTCCGCCCGGCTGATGCGCGTGCAGAGAACCCCGAAGTGCTGCCCGGCGCGCTCGGTCTGCTCCAGCGTGCGAGCCTCCCAGTCGGCAGGGAGCCCGTCGCCTGGTCCGGCGAGTGGACTCCCCGGGGGCGCCAGGGTGGCATAGGCCTTGCGGGCGTGCTTGGGCATGGCCTTAAACAGGTTCGCTGCTTCGCTATCCGGCAGCCAGGTAGTTGGCCCCTGACAACTGAATTGAAGCTGATGGTAAGGGTCCCAGAAAGTCCAGGCCATCACCTTATGGCCCACCTGCAGGTGTTGTGCTTTGACGGAGCGCCGGTCAGTATAACACCACAATTCACCGTTCTCCCGCAGTGCTTTGCGCAAAACCAGCGTTCGCGTTCTCGGGATGCCCGTAGCCGCAGAAGTAGCCACCACGGGCGTTCCGAACGGCTTTTTTGCGTCATTCTGGGCTTCCGACAGGAGTTCCCAGCTTAGGTTCCAGAGTGATTTTTCCTCTTTTGCGGACATTTTTACCTGAAAATCAATCGGCCGCAAAAAAAGTTGCTGAAAATTTCAAGTGGCAACCTCCTTTATTTTTTAAAAAATGTGAGGATTTGTGCCTTTTCTACCAAATAAATGATGGTTAATCAGGGAGTTAGCGAAAATTCGCAAAACCTTAACTAATTGATAACGTGTTTGGTAGTGTTACTATTTGAGGG
>JAUIIF010000230.1 GCA_030431945.1 Bacteroidia bacterium
CTCCTCGTCAAGACGGCCGCGATGTACCACGACATCGGCAAGGTGGTCAATCCAGGTTTTTTCATTGAAAATCAGAATGGTCCCAACCCCCACGAAAAACTCAGCCCTAAGGAAAGTTCTGCCATCATAATCGGCCACGTTACGGAAGGGGTAAGGCTCGCTAAGCAGGCGGGTTTACCGAAGGTGATCATTGATTTCATCCTTACGCACCACGGCACGACACGGACAGAGTTTTTCTACCGGGCCTACATTAAGGACCATCCGGAAAGGGAAGCAGAGGAAGCAGACTTCCGGTATCCGGGCCCCAGGCCGGTGACCAAAGAACAAACGATTCTGATGTTGGCCGACAGTACCGAAGCGGCCTGCAAGAGCCTGAAAAACCCTACGGAGGAAGAACTGCTGGACCTGATTGACAACGTCATTCGCGGAAAACTAACTTCCGGGCAACTTGAAGAAAGCCGGCTTAACTTCCAGGAACTGGAAACTTGCCGCGGCGTATTCAAGGCCATCCTGAAAAGCGTACACCACGTGCGCATTGCCTACCCGAAGGAAGAGGAGTAGTCGTTTTACCCCCTTAATTTATCCAGCAAGTTGCTCAGGATGCTTGCTTCTTCTTCCGATAGATGCCGGAAGGCGAAGGTCTTCGTACTTTCAACGGCCTCGCTGGCCGCTTCGATCAGTTCCAGTCCGGCAGCGGTAATCAGAATGTCCACCCTGCGCCGGTCGGCAGCACATTCCTGGCGCTCCACCAGTCCTTTTTCTTTTAGTTTATCCACCAAGCGGCTGGCATTTGACATTTTGTCCAGCATTCGTTCCGTGAGTAACTTCACGGTAGCGGGCTTGCCGGCACGGCCGCGCAAAATGCGCAGGATATTAAATTGCTGGAGGCTCAGGCCGAAAGGTTTCAGGGCCTGACCGGTTTGTTGATTTATCCAGGCGGCCGTGTAGAGGATATTGACCTGCGCACGGTGGGTAGCGGACTTAAAAGCCGGTTGTTGGATTGCTTCTTCAATGGTGGCCATGAGTTGGGTATAGTAAATGAAATAAGATACGAATGCATTAGTCCGTACCTACATTTAATACAGTTGCGGATGATTTTGTTTTAAGCAGGCGGGATAAAAGAGACTGTTTCAGCAAGTGTGTCTTCTACCCTTGCCCTTACACCTTATTTTCGCACCTGCGGCCGCGCCCTGATCAGGTCAGGCCCCACGCCAGGAAGAGTGATGGCTGGGGGGCTGACCGTTGGAAAAAGGCAATTTTGACATTCCCCTGCGGCCTCCGGGTCTTCAGTGGCCCCTTATCTTCGCTGCGGAAAAACCACCCTAACAACATGAAGATTCTGATAATTGGCGGCGGAAATATGGGGATGACCTACGCGCGTAGTTTGTTGCGTGCTCATCTTGTCCAGCCGGAAGACCTGATGGTTTTGGAACGTAGTCCGGAGCAGGCCGAAAAATTACGGGCGGAAAAAATTGGCGTAGTCTTTTCGGACCCGGCAAAATGCCTGAGTGTAGCGGACCTGATCATTCTTGCCGTGAAGCCTCAGGACAGCGCCAAGTTGTTCCAGACCCTGCGCCCGGCCACGGACCCACAACAGGTCTATCTTTCCATTATGGCGGGCGTAACGATAGCGACAATCCAGCACGGTCTGGGCGTTGAAAAAGTCATCCGGGCCATGCCGAACCTCCCCGCACAGATTGGTTTGGGAATGACGAGTTATACCGCCAGTGATGCCGTTACCCGGATAGAGCTTGTGCTTGTCCAAAACTTACTGAATACCACGGGAAAAGCCATTTACGTGGACAATGAGTACGCAATTGATGCTACTACGGCCATATCCGGCAGTGGCCCGGCTTACGTGCTGTATTTCATGCAAGCGATGATTGAAGTGGCGCAGGAGATGGGCTTCAACCCCAGCCAGGCGGAGCTGCTGGTGGCCCAGACTTTCCGCGGAGCGGTGGAACTGCAGATGAAAAACGACCTGAGTTGTGAAGAATGGATCAAGCGGGTCTCTTCCAAGGGAGGTACTACGGAGGCCGCCATCAACAGTTTCAAGGCTACGTCCGTTTACGAAGACATAAAAAATGGCGCCAAAGCAGCTTTGGCGCGGGCGGAGGAATTAGGCAGGGGGTAATCACTTCCTTACGGTTGGTGGATCTTAGGCCTAAGTCAAAGTGGTTTAGGTATATCTTTAAAAGAAAGCCAGAGCGGCTATCTTTACGGTGTGAAGCTGAGCACCTCCTACCGCGACATCTGGAAGGTATCCATCCCGATTATTATCGGCAGCGCCGCCCAGAACGTGGTGGCGATGACGGACAGTATCTTTCTGTACTACAAGAGTGAGGAAGATTTTGCGGCCATTGGTTTTGTGGCAGCGTTTTACATCATTGTTGCGGCCGTGGGTTTTGGTTTTAGCCGGGGCGGGCAGATTTTGATGGCCCGCCGCGCCGGCCAGGCGCGGCCGGAAGGTGTCGGTCGGGTGTTCTACTCCACTATTTATTTTGAACTCGTGCTGGCCGGCTTGCTTTTTCTCTTCATGACCTTCGGGACCTACTGGCTGTTTGCGGGATTCGTGGATTCAGACGTCATCTTCTACAAAGCGCTGGAATACCTTGAAACCCGTAAATGGGGGGTATTTGCCAGTTACCTGGGCGTAGCCTGTGTGGCGTTGTATACAGGAATTGCGCGACCGTTATTTATCATTATCGACACCTTCATTCTGGCCGCCACCAATATTTTTCTGGACCGGGCGCTAATTTTCGGAATGTATGGATTTCCGGAAATGGGCATTGCCGGCGCGGGGCTGGCCAGTACCATCTCGGAATACGTAGCGCTGCTTGTTTTTTTGGTCTACATGATTTTTGATCGCAAAAACCGGGTGTACAACATCTTTAAATTCCCGAAATGGGATCCTGTAATAATTCGGGAGATAGTGGGGCTGTCCGTACCAATCGTCGCCATGTCGGTTGTCGGCCTGGGGAGTGGCTTTGTTTTTTTCGGCCTGGTGGAGAACTTTGGGGAACGGGCACTGGCCACCACCAACATCGTACGCATTGCCTACCTCATTTTATCCATTCCTGCCTGGGGTTTTTGTACTGGCATTAATACCATGGCGAGTTATTTTGTCGGGGCAGGACAGCCGGAAAAAGTGCGCGTTGTTTTATGGAAGACCTCCTTTCTGTGTTTGGGCATTACGACGCTGATGATTCTCCCTCTCCTGATATTTCCCAACCAGGTGCTCTATCCGATCCTGGGCGACGAACGTGCTTACCTGATCGATGCCGCTTACCCTGTTTTTTGGGTTCTGTGGGGCATCCTGACCGCTTTCAGTTTTGGTAGTATTTTCTTCAACGGGCTCATTGGTGCCGGCGAAACCGGGCTGGCGTTAAAACTGCAGAGCCTGTGTGCGGCCGGTTACGTCATCCTGATTTTTATTGTTGTCCGGGCCTCCTGGGGTACCATGGTCTTAGCCTGGTCCGTGGAGATTTTTTACTGGCTGGCGATCTTCGGGCTCGCGTATGCCTTTTTTCAGCGACCGAGGTGGCGTAAAAAAGCAATTGATTCAGAAGAGATTCAGTAATTTTTCTTCCGTAAAGTTGATATTTATTCCTGATTTATTGTAGTTTTTCGCATATCTCCCGCTTTTCCAGCTTCTGATTAATTACCTCTCATGAAAATCTACCTGATTCTTCTCAGTACGTTGCTGCTGAGCTGTGCTGCTGCTGCGCAAACCACAATTTACGTTGACCCTTCGCTTGCCCATAGTCCGGCCGCTACGGGAACTTTGAGTGATCCATACGGAGACATCAGTCTGGCCGTGGAGGACGTATTTCTTGCGGGAGGAGGAGAAGTTCTTATTCTGGGTGGCACCTATGAGCTTACCAGCCAGGTGGCCATCTCCACGGCCGCAACGGAACAAGCTCCGGTTGTCATTAAGCCGGTAAGCGGATCAATGGTCAAGTTTAACTTCGGTATCAGAAGCGCCTTTTACTTCGAGCCAACCTCCAGTTATATTACCCTGCAAGGCGTTGAAATAGACGGTAATACTGACGAGACTGACTTTTGGTGCATTGTTGCTCAGGACCTGTGGAGTGAAGACGGTAATCCGGATGGCGGAGGGCTGGCCGTTATTCTCGATGGTCAACACATTACCATCCGGGATAACTTCATCCATGATTGTTACCAAAAAGGCGTGGAAATACGCGATGGAAGGTACGTAGTGGTCGCAGGAAACATCATTCAATCCATTGCGAATACTTCCCTTTCCGGAGGCCACGGAATTATGCGCCAGCAGGTTGGAAGGGAGTATTTTGATGATGACTTGGCGGGCGTTTACCGCTGGGACATCCGGGAGAACCTCATTTTTAACGTGGAACAGAGAATCTATTCCTGGGTACCCCGTAAGGGCTTTATGGAGATGGTGATCGACGAAGGAAAGTCCATTCTGATTGACGATCCTAAAGATACTGACGGTAACCAGGAGCAGATGAGTGCCCGTATCATTAATAACGTCATCGCCTTCGGTGCCGTCGATCACATTCGCCTGAAGAGTACTCCGAATTTAGAGGTCAGCAATAACAGCATTTATTCGGAAGGTACTAAAGCAGACGGCATCTCGGACAAAGGTGGTGACACCCCCACGCCTCAATTTACTAATTTCATTTGTCGGAACAATGCGGCGCAGACGGTGGCTGCAGTCTCGGCTATTGAGATTGATCAGGCCGTCCAGGAAACCACCGATGCCGGCGGGCTTCCGGTAGTCGCTAACAACTACGCGATGGATGGTAAAATTAAGCCCCCCGGACAATCCGGACTGATCCGCCTGACCAGCGGTCAGTTATTTGTCAACCCCAACGGCGGCAACTTTTCCATCAATCCTGCTTTAAATCTTCCGGCAGGCGTTGGGGTGGACCCGGCAGTATTGGCAAATCTTGCACAAAAGAGTACTGACTTCAATGTTTCGATCGGCTGGGATGGCTGGCTTACGGATAACCTTAAGTTGAGCCAGACTATCCTGGACAACATACCTGGCGTGAATGACGGCATCCCCGGAAACGAAACCGTCTTTACCGACGCAGGCATCATATCCGCTGACCATACCCACATTGATTTTGACGTCGTGGATGGCTCCTGGAAGGTAGCCCGTAATGCTCCGGATACGATGAGATTCGAACTAAACCCCGCCTACGAAGCCTGGTACTCCTCCGTAGCGACTACGCATCTCAATGCCAGCGGTGCAGAATACGAACGGATTCGCTGGGGAGACAGTGAAGTTAAGCAGACGCAAGTATTCGATCCCAATTGGCTCACTGTAGCCCAGGTAACGGCGGCCTCCAATACCCTGATCAACGGCTACGATAATTTTTTCACGCTTGATGGCGACCTTTTGGTGGACTTTGCAGGAGTTACCCCGGCCATCGGCGATAGCTACGACATCATCATTGCCGGAAACATTACATCGGCAAATACAGAAACACTATTTAACCGGGTACTCTTTGAGGGATTTACACCGGAGAATTATGCCCTGGAGATTGTGAACGTTGCCGATAAACAAGTGGTGAGACTGACGATCCTGGCACCAGTCCTTCCCGTCGATTTGTTGTCCTTTCAAGGTACTATTCTCAGCAAAGCCAAGCACCTGCTGACCTGGAAAACGACAAGAGAAACCGATAATTCATTCTTTGAAGTCCAACGTACCGCCACGGGGCAAATTTGGGAGGTCATTGGAAAAGTGAGCGGATCAGGGGATGCGCAGGAGCTGAATTCTTATGCCTTTACGGACAGTTCTCCCCTCACGGGGATTAACCTGTACCGGCTGCGGCAAGTGGACCGGGATGGATCATTTAGTTTTTCACCTGTCCTCGAACTTATGAGTGCAGAAACTTCCTCCGCAAACCCACCCTACCCTAACCCATTTACCAGTCATCTTACGCTCCCGATCAGCCACCCCGGCAAGCAATTCACCCTGTTCAGTTTCGATGGACGAGATCTTACCAATGAGGTAAGCCTTCGCTTTACTCATGGAAGAATTGAGCTGGAGGGAAAAAACCTGCCCGCCGGTGAGTACCTGATTAAATACGGAGACCAAGTGACTACTGTCGTTAAAAAATAAGAAAAGCCGGCTCCTCATTGCGCTAAATTGCGTAACATGGAGCCGGCTGATCTAATCAGGGGGCCGTCTCAACATACTTTATCTGCACATGCTGAACTGGCGAATGCTTCGGGTTTAGCCTTGAAGACAAAGCCCATTCCCAGAATGTAGCCCATCGCTTCCTTAAGGGCGGTATTGGACTCAAAGGCGGGATCGGTGTTGATGTCCGCATGCACTTCCAGTTCCACCTTGTGTTCGTCCAACAGGTTACACAGAGCGTAGGCAATTTCGACGGACCGGCCGACTTCCAGAATCATCCGTTCGCGGATGGTCATTTTTTGTACGCTTTTGTAGTTGGCAATGAACATAAAGCCACCTTTCTTTTCGCGCAAAAACACAATAACGGTAGCGAATTCGGTCACCTTACCACGTACCTGACTGTCCGTTCCGATACAAACTTTAAGGCGATGGCCTGCCGCTTGTTCGCGGATCAGGGTTTCCCGTACAGCATCAGCGATGGGCAGTTCAAGCTGGCGTCCATTAAGACGGCGCCATCGCATCTCGGTAAGCGCTTTTTGGTTCATGGTAAAGGGTTTTGATTCCCCAAGATAACCAGGGCCAACTGTAAATTAGTTGCGGTGCCCGAAAATTGTCGGTAAGATCAATTTCAGTTAACACCTGATTACCAGTACGCAATGAGTCCATATTCAAGAACAAAAAAATTTTCCCTTTTTCGCAACCATCTTTCAAAAAGACAGTTTATAGGCTAATCATCCGAACTTGGAGGTACTTCCAGACAGTATACCTCCAAGTTTAGATAGGTGGTTTTGGGGCACGCCGACTATTGACCGGCGTGCCTTTTTTATGGCCCTCCCCTACCGTATTTTCCCCGGCTAAAGCACCTAAGTTGGCATTAGTGAGAAAGTAGCCTGCATTTCCCTGGTGGACAAATACCCCAAAACAGCCCGTTCCTCAGTGGAAACAGCTCATTCGCAAGCTACTTTCCAGGCGCTACCAGTCATTTAATTCCGGAGGCTGTTATCCGTTATTTTCGGCAGTTGCTTTTTTTTCAACAGCTGCGGCTAAGCCGCC
>JAUIIF010000231.1 GCA_030431945.1 Bacteroidia bacterium
TGGTAGGCAGGCAACCGGTGTTCCTGGCTCCAATTTGCGTGAAAGTCGGCGGGGTCAGCCGGTCCGTCCGTAACTTCGATCCCGAGCCACTCGATGACCCGGAAGATATCTTCCAGGTAGGCCGTGCGGAAGCGGGCCCGGTCGAGATCATCAATCCGGAGCACCAGCCGTCCTTCCTCCCCGGCCAGCAGGGCATTAAGTGCAAAATTGGCGGCATTCCCGCGGTGCAGAAAACCAGAGGGGGTGGGCGCAAGGCGGGCAACGATGGGGGCGGGCAACGGTTTGATGGGGGTGCGTTGATTTGCTGGTACCGACAAAGGTAAGTCCGGCCATACCATGTACACCAGGAGTTGCTCCGGCTACCGTTCCGTAAGCCAGATGTCTTTAATAAACGAAACGTCCTGTTTCCAGCGTTGTGATATTGTCTTCCTTCATCAATCAACACAACTTATGTACCGTGGCTTTTTCACTTTGCTTTTTATTGCCCTGATCAGCACCTGCGTCCGCGCCCAAACCCGGCCGCAAAACTACGGGGCCCCCAAAGCCGCCGCGGCCCCGCTGGGGTTGGATGATGCGCAGCTGTTGGACCAAATGATGTTCTACATTCCCGGCGTCGGCAGTAACTCCCGGGAAGATTTGCTGCGTCAAAACATTAAGAGCTACATGATGCCCATCCGGCAGGCACCCAGTCCGCAAATGGAATGGGCCTACGCACTTACCGGAGCCCTGGAGTTTTACCAGAACCTGAACAACAACTTCAAAGACAACCTCAGTCCCGATTATTTAACCCTTAATCTGGCCGCCCAGGGCAAGCGGCCCGCCATGATTGACGGACTGAACTTCCTGGTACAGCAAGGAACCGTTTCAGCCGCCATCGTCCCCTACGGCAGCCCGACCATTCCGACGGCCGTTTATTCCGTGCCCAAATACACCATCTCCAATTACGGTTACCTTTTTCGCCCCGAGACCCGGGCCAGAAACCGGGTTTTTGAAACCCGTAAGGCCCTGAGCCGCGGCAACCCGGTGATTGTGGCCCTGAGTACAGATGCCACCTTTCCGGCCCTGCGGACCAATGCCTACAGCGCGGCGGTACCAACCGAAACGCATTACCTGACCGTAGTGGGCTACGACAGTACTTCAGAAACGTTCGAACTGCGCGGTCTTTTTGGCCGTCACTGGGCGGACGCCGGGTACGTCCGGATCAGCTACGACGACTTCGGTCGACTGGCACAAACGGGGTTCGTACTGATTCCGAAATAGTTGCGGGTTGCGGGTTGCGGGTTGCGGGGTGCGGGTTGCGGGTCAGCGAATCCGTTGCACCGTTGCGGGGTGCCCCAGGCGGGACAGGGCATTTTCCAGACTATCCCTGGCTGCCGGGCCGGCCAGCCGCTCGTCGTACAGGAAGACATCAACCCCCGGTTGCAGCAGCCAGGGTAAGCGTTCCACCATCTCCGCAGCCGTTTCGGCGGGATAACCACTGATCAGTACCCGGAAGCCTTCCCCCTGCAGGCTGTCGCGAAAAGCCTGCAGCCGTGGAGGTGACCAGGTGGTGGAATCGGTAAGGACCACCATTTTCCGGGGAAGGGGAAGTGCCTCAGCGGGCCGCTCATCGGGCGCGCACGCAGGTGCCAGGAAAAAACTCAGGAGCAGGGGAAGCAAACGTAAAGACATTTCGGTGGGTAGTGGGGGCCAGGGCGGTCCTATTCCGGGTGTAAGAAATCAATGTTGCGCCGCAGACCGGCGTACTTGGTTCGTTTTACCGCAGACTTTTGAAAGACGCGCCGGAATACCTCCTCGGTCATTTCCGTCATTTCCCGCGGGGTCATTTCCGGCAGGTCGGGGTGCGGGTTGAAAGCCGGTTCGTGGTGCGGCTGGCTGAACCGGTTCCAGGGGCAGACCTCCTGGCAGATGTCACAGCCAAAGGCCCATCCCTCCATCCGTCCGGCAAATTCTTCCGGGATGGCTTCCCGCAGCTCAATGGTCAGGTAACTGATGCACTTACTGCCATCCAGTAAAAAGCCCTGGGGGCTGATGGCTTCCGTGGGGCAGGCATCGATGCAGGCGGTACAGGTACCGCAGTAGTCTTTGATGCGCGTATCGGGCTCCAGATCCAGGTCAGAGATGATCTCCGCGAGGAAGAAATAACTGCCGGCTTTGGGGTTGATGAGAAGGGTATTCTTACCCGTCCACCCTACCCCGGCGTGTTTGGCCCAATCGCGCTCCAGTACCGGAGCGCTGTCCACGAAAACCCGCCCGTCCACCGTTGTCCCCACCAGTTCTTCGATCCGGTACACCAGCTCCTTAAGCTTGGCCCGGATAACCCGGTGGTAATCTTCGCCGTAGGCATAACGGCTGATTTTGGGAGCTTCCCGGCTGGGTGCATCATCCTCCGGGAAGTAATTGTAGAGGAGGGAAACGACCGTCTTGGCCCCTGGCACCAGCTTGGTGGGGTCGATGCGCTTATCGAAGTGGTTTTCCAGCCAGCGCATGGTTCCGTGACGCCCCTGGTTCAGCCATTCCTCCAGGCGGCGGGCCTCCTCGTCCAGCTGCCGGGCACGGGCTACGCCCACGAAGCTGAAACCTGCGGCCAGGGCGAGCGATTTGACTTGGGCAGTGAGGGAAGTCATTAGTCAGTGAGCTGAGAAGAGATAAAAACGCGGAGGCAGCGCCCCGTTCCATCCGGTTGGAGGCGCGCCTGAGCAGGGGCTGGCCCGTTAGAGCCGTTTCACCAGAACGTTGGCGGAGTTGCCCGCTACGTCAATGCTCCCTTGCCGGCTGCGGCTGACCCCTTCCGTGTTTACCATGCGTTCGTTGACGACGGGCGTCCACTCTCCATTCGGGATCGCCACGCGTTTGGGCTGATCACTGCCGTTAAAAATGAGGAGAATGTCCGACCAGGCATCGCCTGGTGCATCAACGAGTCGGTAGACTACCAGCTGCTCGTCGTCCGGATCAAGAAAGGTCAGGTGCTTCTTGATCAGTTCCGTGGAGCCGAGCCGGAAAGCGGGATGCTCCTTACGCAGTTCGATCAGGCCCCGCACGTAGTCGACGGTAATTTTTTCGCTGCGTTTGGCCCCCCAGCGGATCATGTTGATTCCGTCATTGGACTCGTAAGAGTTTTCGACGCCGTTTTTCGTGCGGAGCATCTCGGTACCGGCGTGCAGGAAAGGGATGCCCTGGCTGGTCAGGACAATGGCCAGGGCCGTGCGCTGCATCTGGGCCCGCCGGCTGCGGGGCGTTGTTTTATTACTGATGTACAGGCGGTCGTACAGCGTATGGTTATCGTGACAGCTGACGTAATTAATACACTGGCTGGGTTCTTTGGCCCACGGAGCATCGGAGTAATTAACGGCCTGGTAATCGACCTGTGGGTGTTCCGTGGCCCCGACTACCCCAAATTTGATGCTCATCTCCTTGCCCTTAGCGCCGGAAACGAAGCCGCGTTCTTCGTGGTTAAAGACACTGCCCTTGAGGCCGTCGCGCAGGTCGTCGCTGAAGGCAGCGATTTTAATCAGTTCAGGGGTGTTGGCCTTCACGGCCTGGAGGCTGTCCGGCAGGGGGCTGCTGCCCGCCGTCCAACCTTCCCCGTAAATCAGGATACTGGGGTCGATGGCGTGCAGGCTCTGGCTGATTTCGTTCATCGTCGTAATGTCATGAATCCCCATCAGGTCGAACCGGAATCCGTCAACGTGGTACTCCCGCACCCAGTATTCGACGGATTCCCGGATGTACTTCCGGACCATCGGCCGGTCACTGGCGATCTCGTTACCACAGCCGCTGGCATTGCTCATGCTCCCGTCTTCGTTGAAGCGGTAGAAATAGTCGGGGATCAGCCGCTGAAAGTGGCTGTTTTCACTGTGCCCGGTATGGTTGTACACGACGTCCATGACCACGCGGATGCCGGCATCATGCAGGGCTTTTACCATCTGCTTAAATTCCCGGATGCGTACCTTCCCGTCGCTGGGGTCGGTGGCATAACTTCCTTCGGGGACATTGTAGTTCTGGGGGTCGTAGCCCCAATTGTACTGGGCTTCCTGCAGTTGGGCTTCGTTTACGCTCAGGAAATCAAAACTCGGGAGCAGGTGAACGTGGGTTACGCCCAGTTCGACCAAATGATCCAGCCCGGTGACATCGCCCTGGGGGGTAGTGGTCCCCCGCTCGGTGAGGCCCAGGAATTTTCCTTTGTGGGTGATTCCGGACCGGGGGTCGATGCTCAGGTCCCGCAGGTGCAGTTCGTAAATGATGGCATCGGTAGGCGCAGCCAGTGGCGGAGCTTCGTCTTTATCCCAGTCTGTGGGGTTGGTATCTGCCAGGTTCACGACCTGCCCCCGCAGGCCGTTGGTGCCGGCCGCCCGGGCGTAAGGGTCCGTCGCCTCCTCGCCCCATTTCCCGTGTTGTTTGATCTGAAAGGTGTAGTAGGTACCGTCCAGGTTTTCCTCCACGACCTTGGTCCAGGCACCGTCCACGGCAGCCATTTCGAGCCGCTTGGTGGCCGGTGCATCTGGCGCATCCATAGCGTAGAGGTTAACCCGTACTTCCTGGGCGGCGGGGGACCAGAGCTTGAAGGTCGTACGTTCCGGCGTGTAGGTTGCCCCCAGATCTGCGTAAGGATAGATGGGGTAAGCATCGAGGGATTCAAAGACGGGTTGGTATTCCTGGCAGCTGGTCATGGGTAGTAACAGTACTCCGGTAAGAAGGAGGTAATAGATGGATTTCATAAGCAGATAGGCTAAGCGAGCGGGTGGTAATGGTAACCGGATACGGGCAAGCAAAGGTTGGTAAAAAAAGGAAAAATTTATCAGCGCTCCTGCATTTTTCGGGCGCGGACGCGGGTGCCGGGCGGAGGTGACAGGAGTGCAGGCGACCTGCCGGGCGCCGGGGTAAGGCACCTTGCTCCTGATCCGGTGCCCGGCACCTGCGGTCGCGCCCCGAAAATCTGCCCGCTAAGCTATCGTTTCTTTTTTGATTTCCACGCCTTCCGGTAAAAAGGGAGAAGCATCTCCTCCGCCTTTGATGATTTCCCGAACGATGGTGGAACTGATGTGCGAATAAGCCGGCTGGCTGATCAGGAAGACGGTTTCCAGCCCGTCCCCAACGATGTCATTGAGTTGAGAGATCGTTTTTTCATAATCGAAGTCGCTGGCGTTCCGCAGCCCCCGCAGCAGGTACCGTGCCTCGATTTTGTTACAGAAGTGTGCCGTCAGGCCTTCAAAGCTGCTCACTTCCACCTTGGGCTCATCGGCAAACACCTTGCGCAGCCAGTCCAGTCGCTGCTCCAACGGAAAGAGGTAATGTTTCTGACTGTTTACGCCAACGGCCACCACAATCTTATCAAAAAGCGGGACTGCCCGGCGCACGAGTTCGGCGTGGCCGGTGGTGATGGGGTCAAAAGATCCGGGGAAGACGGCAGTTTTCATAGCTTACTGGTTGGGAGGCAAAGATAGGCGGATTGCGGAGGGCCGGGCAAGTTAGCCCGGGCATAAGTGACTATCCCGGCGATCAGGTTATATTGCAGCCATGCTGCAACAACTCAACCAACCCCGGACGATGAATGGCTGGGCCCTCTTCGACTGGGCGAACTCCGCCTTTGCCCTGGTGATCACGACGGCCATCTTCCCGCCTTACTTCGAAACGGTGATTGATAAAGAGTTTACCGTTGCCGGTATTGAATTCAGCAACAGCTCCTGGCTGGCGCTCACGATCAGTGTCAGCTACCTGATCATTGCGGTGCTCTCTCCGCTGCTGTCCGGCATTGCGGACGCCGGCGGGCGGCGGAAGTTTTTCCTGCAGGGGTTTACCACCATTGGCGGCGTAGCCTGCCTGAGCCTGTTTTTTTTTCGGGACATGGGCGACCTCTGGCTCGGCACCCTGGGGTTCGCCCTTGGGTTAATCGGCTTTGCCGGCGGCCTCGTTTTTTACAACAGCTTTTTGCCGGTGATTGCCACCCCGGACCGGTTTGACAAACTGAGCGCCAAGGGCTTTGCCATGGGGTACATCGGCTCGGTTCTGCTGCTGGTGCTCAATCTGGCGATGGTCCTGCAACCCACCTGGTTCGGCATTCCCGATGCCGGTACGGCTACGGCCCTGGCCTTCGTTACCGTAGGGCTGTGGTGGCTGTTCTTCGGCTACCTGGCCTTCAGCCGTTTACCGGATGATGTGCGTAAGAAAAGCAATGGGCTGCTGGACGTGGGGAAACGGGGCTGGGAGGAATTCCTTTCGGTCTGGCGCCGGGTAAAGGCCTCTCCGCCAACGCTGCGGTTTCTGGGGGCCTTTTTCAGTTATTCTGCCGGGGTGCAGACGGTCATTTTCCTGGCCTCCCTCTTCGCCGCCAAGGAACTGGGTTTTGAGACGAGCGAATTGATTCAGGTGGTCCTCATCCTGCAGATCGTCGCCATTGGCGGAGCCTACCTGGCCGCTGCCGTCAGTAAGCGTTACGGGAATAAGGCCGCCATTTACTTCCAGCTGGTCATTTGGTTTGCCATTTGCCTGGCGGGCTATTTCGTGCAGGGTAAAACGACCTTCTACGCGGTAGCCGCCGCCGTTGGCCTGGTGATGGGGGGCATCCAGAGCATGAGCCGGTCCACCTACGCCAAGCTGATCCCCACGCGGGAGGATGTAACCTCCTACTTCAGCTTTTACGACATTCTGGAAAAAGTAGCCATCGTGGGAGGGACGTTCATCTTTGCCCTCCTGGATTTACTTACGGGAAGTATGCGCCTGAGCCTGCTGGCGCTTTCTTTTTTCTTCGCCCTGGGCATGGTAATTCTCTGGAAATTCAAGTTACCGCAGGCGGAGGAGGGACTTGAGGTGATTGACTGACCCGGACGAAAACGAGGGGGCAAGCCGGTGCAGCGAAAACGAGGCCGTACCCGGTGAGATAACGAAAACGAGGGGGCAAGCCGGTGCAGCGAAAACGTGGCCGTACCCGGTGTGACAACGAAAACGAGGGGGCAAGCCGGTGCAGCGAAAACGAGGCCGTACCCGGTGTGACAACGAAAACGAGGGGGCAGGCCGGTGCAGCGAAAACGTGGCCGTACCCGATGCGACAACGAAAACGAGGGGGCAGGCCGGTGCAGCGAAAACGAGGCCGTACCCGGTGAAACAACGAAAACGAGGGGGCAGGCCGGTGCAGCGAAAACGAGGCCGTACCCGGTGTGACAACGAAAACGAGGGGGCTA
>JAUIIF010000232.1 GCA_030431945.1 Bacteroidia bacterium
GGCTTCCGTGCGCAAAGCTTTTTATGGCTACGCAGCGCTGGCTTTGCTGTGCCTGCTGGTCGCCTTGGTGACGGAGGAATATTGGTGGGCGGGGGCGCCGGTGCTGGGGTGGGTTGTCGTGCAGGCCTTCCTGGACTTCAGGCCCCTGTTCTGGCTGTTGCTGGTAATGATTCCGGTGAGCACCAACATCGTTTTACCCGGGGGCTTCGGGACGGACCTGCCCACGGAGCCCCTGGCCATCGGCCTGACGGGTATACTGGCCTTACACGCGGCCAGGCACTGGCCGGAATACGAAAAGAGGCGATTCGGCCACCCCATCGCCTGGCTGCTCTATCTCCACGTTGGCTGGATTCTTTTCAGCACCATTTTCAGTGAGGGGCTGGCGGTCAGCCTGAAGTTTTCCGCCGCCAAGATTTGGTACGTCGGTGCCTACTTCCTGCTGCCCCTGCTGTTGTTAAGGACCCCCAAACGGGTGACCATCATGGTCCACTGTATCCTGTGGCCGCTGCTCTTTGTGGCGGTGCAGACGCTGGTCCGCCACGCCGCGTACGGCTTTAGTTTTGCCATGCAGCACAAGACGATGTACCCCTTCATGAATGAACACGTCTCCTACGCAGGCTGCCTGGCTACCTTTGCCCCCTGGCTCTTTTTTCTGGGCTGGTGGCTGAAAAGTCAGGGCAAGTCCCGCTGGTGGTTGTCGCTGCTGGTATTACCCATTTGGCTGGCAGCAGTTTATTTCTCGTTTACCCGGGCAGCTTTTGTTGCCCTTGCGATGGCCGGAGGGGCTTACTACGTCATCAAGTGGCGGATGTTGAAGCCGGTACTGGGGCTGGCGATTGTCGCTGCGTTGGCAGTAGTGCTCTATTTTGTCCGGGACAACAGGTACCTGGATTATGCCCCGGACTTTGAAACGACGATTACGCAGGAGCGCTTCGATAACCTGATTACGGCGACCTATAAACTCGAGGATATTTCTACGATGGAACGGTTTTACCGCTGGGTGGCCGCCGGTCATATGGTGCCGTACCGGCCCTGGACGGGCTGGGGCCCCGGAAACTTTCTCGATCATTATAAAGGGTATACCGTCAATGCTTTTCGTACCTACGTTTCCGACAACGAGGGGCGTTCCGGGATTCACAGCTACTACCTGATGACGCTCGTGGAACAAGGCTTTCCCGGTCTGCTTATTTTCCTGATCTATATTTTCGGGGCCCTGATCGTAGGAGAACGGATGTACCATCGCCAAACCGATCCTGCCGCCCGCAACGCCATCATGGCAGCGCTGCTGGCGCTGCTGATTGTAGACGCTTTCAACCTCATCAACGATCAGATGGAGACGGATAAGGTAGGAGCTCAATACCTGCTGAATCTGGCGGTACTGGTAGGGATGGGTTTGTACGGGCCAGTAAAAAGGCAGCCGGACCCCGGGCGCGCAGGACAGGAGCCGGACTGCGCCTAAGCGCAGGTCTTGCAGCGGTGCGGCCCCTGCGGGGCGGGGAATTTTCGTTAGTTATCAGGACTTCTGACTTCGTTTTAAAGCCTCGTCGATGCTAAGGCGTTGCCTGCGGTTTTTGCCTGGCCGGGAACTACGCTGACTCCCGCCTGATTATCTGATGTTTACCCCCCCCGGCTCAGGTGCGAACACGAGTTTCCCTTCCCTTTACCGTACGATCGAAAGCGCCAACCAGAGTGCCAGCATACCGCCGGCCAGGCTCAGGGCCAGGTACCAAAGTGCCGGCCCGACGTGTCCTTCCTCGCCCAGGACCACCAGCTCCAGAGCAAAAGTCGAAAACGTGGAAAACCCGCCGCAGAAGCCGGTTAAGAACAGCAGTTGTAGTGGCTTGGTCAGCTGGTCTTTACTGGCCAGGGCGATGCCGATGCCCAGGAAAATACAGGCTAGGATATTGGCCAGGAGGGTAAACCAGGGGAGATGGCCCTGCGCCAGCGCTGCGGGGGGGAGTAGCCGGGCAATTCCGTAGCGGGCCAGGCTACCGAGGCCGCCACCCAGGAAAACGAGTAACCACGGCACTAGGCATTATTGATTTGTGCTTCCTGGCGCCGTTCGGGGGCCGGGGCCTGCAGCTGTTTGGCGGCATTGATCTGCCTTACGTTGCGGTGGAGGAAAAAGGTTGCCAGCAGGGCAATGGCCAGCTGCAAACCAATTAATGTATGGAGTTCCATCACTGCGTCAAGGGCAAATACGCCACTGATGAAGAACATATTAGCCAGCCCAAGTACCGTCGTGGCCTGCATATGGTCGAGGCCGGAATCGATTAAAAGGTGGTGAATGTGCCGGCGATCGGGTTCAAAAGGGCTGTGGCCCCTGATGATCCGGGTCGTAAATACCCGAATGGTATCAAAGAGTGGAATAATCAGGATACTGACGGCAACGGCGATGGGGTTGTAAAAGGCGTAGCGGGCGGGCGGGCTCTGGGTGGCACCAATGTCAATAAACTTGATGGCCATGACGCCGAGTAAAAGCCCCACGATCAGGGCACCGGTGTCTCCCATAAAAGTCCGGGCCGGCGTGATGTTAAACCGGAGGAAGGCGATCAGGCTTCCGGCAGTAGTCATGGACAGTACCCCGAGGTAGAATTCATCCACCATAAAAAAATACGTACCGAAGGTAAGACTGGCAATGGTACCGACGACGCCGGAAAGACCGTTAATGCCGTCAATCAAATTAAAGGCGTTGGTAATGACGAGAAGCGTAAAACCGCTGATGAGCAGGCAAAGCCATTTGGGGAAGTCTCCGTCAAGGCCAAAAAGACCGTACATATTGTGCAGTTGGACCTCCCCGCGGGAGACCAGAATAGAAATGGCTACCACCAGGCCAACCAACTTATGACGGGGGGAAAGCCCTTCGATATCGTCCTTGACACCCACGAGAAAAACGATAACCATGGCACTCAGAATGAACTGAAGCTCCTTCCACTGCGTGTGCGGAGTGAGCAGAAGGGTCGTAAATATGATCCCGACAAAAATCGGAATACCACCGATACAGGGAGTAGATACTTTATGGCTGCTACGATTCACGGGTTCTGCCATCAGACCTTTGTGGTAGGCAATGCGGATCATGGCGGGTGAGATAGCAAATACTAATGCAAATGACATTAGAAAGCTAAGAACGAGGGTTAACATGTCTTTGGGATGTACTGATGCTAAGGAGAGGACGTATAATAACCGGTAAACAGGGTGTTCCCAAAGATAAGTCGGAGAAGGCTCATGCCAGGTCTTCCCACTCAGATTTATTTGGGTAAACCACTGCGCTGAGGAACAATCCCGCAGCCGGAGCGCTCCAGGGTTTTGGCAGCCGGCTTTGTTTTTCCATGGCTTCCTGCAGGGTGGTGAGAGCAAGTTTTCCTTCCCCTGCGCGTAAGCACATCCCCACGATTAGCCGCACCATCCCCCGTAAAAACCGGTTGGCGGAAATGTGGAAGGTCCACTCCCGGGGCGTGAATTCCCACCGGGCTTCCGTCAGGTTGCACTGCATCGTGTAGGCATCAGAATTGGTTTTACAGAAAGGGGCGAACTCGGTAAAATTCAGGAGTAAGTCGGCGGCCTGCTGCATTTTTTGCTGATCGATGTCCGCAAACTGGGGCAGGCTGGCGACGGTTTCCTGCCGGAACGGGTCTTTGCCCAGGGTGATGCGGTAGGTATATCCCCTGGCCGTAGCGTGAAAACGCGCGTGAAAGTCAGCCGGTACCCGGTAGAGCCCCAGCAGGGCAATGTCATCTGCGATAAAGCGGTTAAAGCGCCGGAAAAACATGGGTGGGAATGTTCCGTCAAAATCGAAATGAGCTACGTAGTAAGAGGCGTGGACGCCAGTATCTGTTCTTCCGCAGCCGACAATTTTGGTGGTCACGCCCAGGATGGTGCTGAGCGTGGTGTCAACGGTCTCTTCCACACTGATCGCATTGGGCTGGCGTTGCCAGCCGGAGTAGTTGGTGCCGTTGTAGGCCAGTTCCAGTACGTAGCGATTGCTCTCCATCAAGCCGTTATTTTATGGTATTCAGTTCGGCACATCGTCTTTAAGCTGAGGCGAAGGTACCACCCTTTAGGCGGAGCAGAAACCCGGCTTTTTTAACCCCGTCTGCACCTGCGGCCGCGCCCCGGGAAATGATGGCCGGTGGGCCCGATGCCTTTCCGTTTACGGCTTCCGGCCGTTAGGGCATCAATTGAGTATTTCCAGTGGAGACCAAAAGACCTCCTTGAAATTGACGATTTTATTGTTCCTGACCTGTACGCCTTCAGCCTCCAGCAACTCCTGCATCAGTGTAGGCGTGGCAAAATGGTGGCGGCCACTCAATTCTCCTTTACTATTGACGACGCGATGAGCGGGAATGTCGTGTCCGGATACGGTCTGGTACATGGCCCAGCCGGGCATGCGGGCGCTGCCCAGGCCAAGAAACTTGGCAATGGCGCCATAGGAAGTAACCCTCCCTGGCGGGATCATCCGGGCTACATCGTGTACGTCTTGAATATACTGGGCCATAAGCTACTTAGGGCACTGCGTTTACGAGCTGAGTGCAAGTGAAGGCCTTTGCCGGGCCGGCGTCTGCTCACGGTATGGCCTGATCACCTGGGGGCAAACCAGTACTGTCCCTCACGTTTCGGCGGTTGAGCAAGTGGGTATTGCTCAACCGCCGGAACACGTCTGCTAACCGCCGATTTCAACGGCCAGCTTCTTATCTTTTTCCGTCTTGGGGATGGTGCCGAAAACGTAATCCCACAGGGGTTGTGATACCCCGAAAAGGATTTCGTTTTCACTGTAGTGGTGGATAGAATGGTTGACCCAAAGTGCCTTGAGGAAATTGCGGGGGGGCGCGTACATGTGCACGGTGTAGTGGACCACCAGGTACATGGCGTAACCGGTAACGAACCCGGCCAGATAAGCAAATGCGTACTGCTGCAGGATCAGCTCGAAGAGAAACAGCAGGATGGTGGAGATGATTACCGCCAGGATGGGGGGCATGGCCAGGCGTTTTTTATCCTTGGGGTAATCATGGTGAAAACCGTGCATGTTGTAGGTCACCTCCTTGTACTTGTCACTGGCGCCGTGCGGTGGGTGATAAACCCAACGGTGGACGATGTATTCCATGAACGTGAAGCCCAGGGTGCCGGCAAAGAAGAGGCCGACGACCACCAGAAAGGTAATGTCTGTTTTTACGGCAGTGTACCACAGGAGTGCAGCTGCGTAAACCAGAAAAATTACGATGGGCGTGGCGATGTGGGTCTGGGTGAGCCGGTTGAGAATTTTGTTCTCAAACATTGGAGGTGCCTCACCGTTGGATTTGAACTTTGGAGGATTGTTTTTCATAAGGCCGAAGGGATGGCTTATAAATACGGTTAATGCGGTAAGCGAATGCTACTAACGAAACGCTCTCAGACGGAGGTCAGTTTGAGGCGATCCTTGATTTTACGTCCATACATACGCTTGTACACGCGGTACATACGCTGGAGGTGTTTTACGCTGTAGGATGCGGGTTCGCCGTTGGGGCGCAGGTAGCCCTGTTCCTTCATCCACTCATCGTTAAAGACTTTACCCAGGTAGCGGCTGCCGTGATCCGGGAACAACACAACGACGGTGTCATCCTTGGTAAGTTGCTTGCGGATGGCAAAAACGGCTTCCAGGGCTGCGCCACTGCTGTACCCGAGTAAGAGGCCTTCGCGCCGGGCGATTTCGCGGACGCGCAGGGCTGCGGCACGGTCGCCGACCTTGATGAATTCATCAATCAGGTCAAAGGCGACGTTATCGGGAATGATCGTTTTACCCAGTCCTTCTACCTTCCAGCTGAAGATTTCGTTGGTGTCAAAGAGGCCGGTCTGCCAGTATTTCTTCAGTACGGAGCCGTAGGCGTCTACCCCCACGATGGTGACATCAGGGTTTTGCTCCTTCAGGTAGCGGGCCGTTCCGGAAAGGGTTCCACCGGTACCGGCACAGCAAACGTAGTGGGTTACTTTCCCTTCCGTTTCTTTCCAGATTTCCGGTCCGGTACTGTGGTAGTGGGCCCCGCTGTTGTCGAGGTTCCAGTTCTGCCGCAGGTAGAAGCTGTTGGGGATGCTTCCGGCGAGCTGTTCTGCACGCGAATAGTAGGAGTCGGGGTCTTCGGGCGCGGCATCTTTGGGGCAAAGTACGATTTCGGCACCGAGCGCCGTGAGTAGGGCCCGTTTTTCGGGGCCGGCTTTATCCGTAAGCGTCAGAATACACTTGTAGCCTTTGACGGCCGCAATCATGGCAATGCTGTACCCGGTATTGCCGCTGGTCGCCTCAATCAGGGTGGCCCCCGGCTGGATGAGTCCTTTGTGCTCGGCCTGCTCGATCATGTACAGCGCCGCCCGGTCTTTGGCGGACTGGCCGGGATTAAAGGACTCCACCTTACCGTAGACCTTGGCCGGAATGCGATCACCGCAAATCCGGTCCAGGCTGATCAGGGGGGTGTTGCCGATAGTTTGTAGAACGCTTTCGTGAAGCATAAGTGATCTTTCTGTTTGTGTTCCCCGTAAATAGAAAATGCCAGCGACAATGTGCTTAAGACGATGGCTAATTTACAAACGTCACACTAAAATTGTATCGTTCGTCCTAATTTTACGCGCCTTCAGCAGCCGGAATAAACTTCTCCGGTTAACTGATGGTTCGGTCTTTGACCACGCAAAAGTAACTATTTTTCGCCCAGCACCCCATTTTTTAGCGCTTACTTACCATCTGTTTAATGGCCAAATTCGCCGTATCTCTTAAAGCCCGCCTGATTCTGCAGAGTCACGGACGCCTGCTGTTGCTTAAGCAAACAAAACCCAATGGCGGGAATTATTCTCTCGTCGGTGGTACCATTGAAAGAAAGGAATATGCTGCCACCACGCTGATTCGGGAAAGTTGGGAAGAAGCCGGTATCCGTCTGGATAAGAAAGACCTGGAATTGGTCCACGTGCTGCACAAGCGCTCCAAGAGCGAGCACCGTATCGTCCTCTACTTCCGGGCCTACCATTACAAAGGCTCTCCCGAAAGCAGGGAGCTAAAGAAATTCGAAAATGTGGAATGGTGGCCGTTGAAAGAATTGCCACCGAACCTAACGGGTACCGTCCGGCACGTGCTTAAAGCTTATAATGCCGGGCAGTTGTACTCGGAAATGGAGAAGTAGGGTTGGTGAATAGCGGTTGTAGCGGGACAATCCGTGCTG